>JAISBL010000130.1 GCA_031266215.1 Tannerellaceae bacterium
CGGAAGTCCGTAGCCCCTCCGCCTGCGCCGCCGTATGTTCCGCCTGCGCCTCCGCCGTTCCAGGCGCCCCCCATCTGTCCTACGTAGATATACAGTGTTTCCCCTTTCTTCATCGCACGAGTGCTCAGGGAATATCCGCCATTGCCACCCTTGCCGCCTATAGAAGGAGCGGCAGCACTACCGGCAGTGCCACCACTGCCGCCCTGCGCGCCCCAGGCCTCCAGCGTGTAAGTGTCGTCGTGGGGAGCGGTGAAGGTCTGCACGTTGCCGGTGTAGGCGAAGTCGAATGTATGGACGTCGTAGATGGTGGCGACGGTGTCTGTGCTCAGGCCATATAGCCTGCCCGCCTCTATCGGAAGATTTGCGCCCGTCATTACGGTAAACGTCTTATCGACGCCGCTTTTCTTCAGCTTCGCGCGTATCTTAACCGTCGTACCGGTCGCGCCGGCCCCCAGCACCGTGGGGTAGAGGTAAAAGCTGCGGCCGCTGTTGGCAAGCTCTGAGGACGACAGTGAATAAGTCAGTCCGCCTGACGAAGGGGCCGCCGGCGCGTAGTCATTCTCAATCATCCGCCCGGTGGGAGCGGCGTTGGATATATCAACGCCGAGGATGGTACAGTCCGAGTCGTCGATATCCAGCCTCGCCACGCGGCTCTTCATGCTCACCTGTACAGGCGCAGACTGGTTCCCTATATCCTCCACCGTTATGTACGGTTTGCCGTCAACCTGTGCGTTGGACATAACAAAGGGAGGCGACAGTTTGCCGTTCACCGCCTTCGTCCATGCAGACGTCAGGTCTCCCAGTGTGCTGCCGTCCGACAACTCCGGGACGGGATAATTCGTCGGGACCTGCAGGAGCACAAAGTTGTGCTTTCCACTACCCCGCATGGTGATCGAATACTGCTGTCCGCCGCCGGCAACGGGAGTTCCGCCGATGTAAGGTATGGCGTATCTCTGCTCAAACCTGAGCGAGGGGCTGAATGCATAGATAACCACAACGTCGGATTCCAAGCCACCCTCTGCCGCCGAAGCGGCGGTATAAGTCACGACATTGTCCGCCTGCGGCAGGACGAATGAAATCTTTCCGTCGCCTGCCGGTTCGTCGCCGTCTGCGTTGCCTGTTTCGGCGTAATCGCCTACCTTTGCGCAGGCTGAAATGGCGATCAGCATCGCCACTAGAAAATAACCAGTATATTTCATGCTTAATAGTTTTAAATTACGCCAAAGGTATTATATGCCAACGACTTATCACCGACAAAACCATCCCTGAAGTTCACCGTTACCGCGTAATCCCCGCCCCGATAGTTCACCTTTCCCGACATCAAACAGGTACAAATATTCACCATATCGACCCGCGCCACATGTGAGGGCGCCCGTGTAAAACGCGCCCGTGAACCACTCAATACGCTTGTGTGAAGGTTTCCGGTGTGAAAGAGAGCGCTTCTGCCACGTACAGTTGCTCACATTAAGGCTCTAAAGACTTCAGGTCTTTAAGACTTTAAGACTGCACGTCAGGAGGCAATGGCGGCAATGTGGAATGCGCCGGGTGATCTCACGCGAGCGTGCGAAGAGTTTATAAAGCAGGAGGTTTCTCTTATGTTCATACAGCAGCTTCGCTCTTTTGCGAACGACCAAAAGAAAGCATTATATTTGCAAGAGCTGTATGAACTTGGAAAAACAACCGACAAAAAGCACAGGTTTCAACCCGAAATAGTACGAAAATACCAATATTGTATCCGGTATTTGGTTGGTGCAGGTTGCATAGAAACGCTATATTCTGTAAACGCATTGAACTACGAAGTGTTGAAAGGAGATAAAGCTGGTATTTCTTCTATACGGGTAAGCAAACAATATCGGATTGAGTTCACTGCAACAAGTAACGGAGTGGAGCCCATCGTTACCGTGTGCAACATATTGGAATTGTCAAATCACTATAAATGAAAATATTATGATTACGTTAAAAGGTATTGACCCCCGCATGATAGCGAACAATCTTGAACCGTCCGAACCAATACATCCGGGTGAACTGTTAAAAGAAGAGCTCGACTCCCGTGGCATATCCCAAAAGAAACTTGCCGAACGTATGGGAATGTCCTACACGGTATTGAATGAAGTACTTAATTGCAAACGCGCCGTAACCGCCGAATACGCCTTACTGTTTGAAGCCGCTTTAGGTATTGAAGCGGGTATGTGGATAAGAATACAGGCCGACTATAATATGCAAAAGGCAAAGCAAAACAAATCCTTCTCCGACCGCCTTGCTGAAATCCGCAAAATAACAGCGGCGCTTTGAAAAGTGTAATGACCGGCGTCGCCATTAGTGTCCCAATAGCGTAACTCTTTATGTGCCTGCAAACAAACACAATTCTACGTATACTCTGCCATCTCTTATAACAACCTTATTATCAGGATATGCGAGATGTCTGCCCTGCCCCGTGCTGCGCCTACGGCTTGCGCAGGGATTACTCAATAAAGGCCCTGAGGACTTAAAGTCTTTGGGTCTTAAAGACTGCATACAAGAGCCATGCGACACCCGTCAACAATAAGTATCAGGTGCGTTTACTCGCCTCCCAGGCAATCATAGACCTTTTGCAGGGCAGTCCCCAATAGTATCCGCCTAATTCTCCCGACGACCTTATCACCCGGTGGCAGGGTATGAGGAAGGCTACCGGATTGGCGCCAACGGCAGTGCCCACGGCGCGGAAAGCTTTGGGATTGCTCAGCCGGGAGGCAATATCGCCATACGTGGCTAACTGCCCCAGGGGTATTTTCAGCAACGTTTCCCATACCTTTAACTGAAATTCCGTCCCTTTGACATGCAGCCTTATGTCTGCTGCGGGCCTGCCGGGCGTAAAGACCGCCAGGGCGTCCTGCTGCAAACTGTCCGTTGTGCGCCGGTAGCGGGCGGAGGGAAACTTGCTGCGTAAATACGCGAGAGCCGTATCTTCATCATCTGCAAACGATATGTGGCAGACGCCTTTGCCGGTTGAAGCAATAAGTATGCGCCCGAAAGGGCTTTCCGTAAAATGGTGGTTGAGGGAAAGGTCCCTGTATTCCCCCGTGCTCATGGGTTCGATGTTGATAAACGAACTGTATAGCCGTCCGGAGCCTGAAATCTTCTTTTCGTACTCAGGGTTAAAAAGGGTGGAGCGGCTGTTCCTCAACGCCTCCCTGGTATATTCCAGACCGGCGGGGCCGAGTAATTCTTCAGCATTCATTGTTGTTTGATTATAGTAAGTAATGTGTCAGCCTGCATAGCTGTGCCTTCCTCCGAGGATATAATTGACGCCGAAGTAAGTCATCAGCACCGAAAGGAAAATGATCCATATGAAGATGTGGTAAAACAAAGGATTGCGGAACCATGCCAACGCCTGTTTATGGAAAGTCAGGCCCATGAGCAGGAAAGTAATCAGCGCCCACACCTCCTTGGGATCCCATCCCCAGTAACGCCCCCATGACATATTGGCCCATATGGCGCCGATAAAGATGCCGGCGCCCATAAGGAAAGTCGCCGGATACATGAACAGTTCGCACGTCTCCTTCATCCGCAACACGTAAGCCGCCCGGCCCTCCCTGCTTCCCCTGCCGGAGAAATATACTATAAAGGCGGCCAGGCTGTTCAGGGCCATAAACCCGCACAGCCCGTAGGATACCATGATGGTAAGTACATGGACGTTCAGGAGCGGAGACTGAAGGACGGGTACCAGCGGTGTGATTTGCGGGCTCATGGAGCTGATATGCGCCACCAGCAGCGTGAACCCGGCCAGCAGGAAGCTGAAGGCCGTTATAAGTGAAGAGTAGCGGTGCGCAACGATGCCCGTCAGCAGACTGAACCATGACAGCAGGATCATCGTCTCATAACCGTTACTCACCGGGATGCGCCCGCCGATGTAGGCCCGCAGTCCGAGCGCGGCGCCAGTCACGGCAAAAAGTATCCATAGAAGGATATAGGAAGCGGTCTCTACGCGGGGGTATGACCTGCCCAGTATGCTGCACCGGATGAAAAACAGAAGGCACAGGGCGCCAACCGTGAGGTTTATTTTGAATAGCAGCGAAAAGATGCCGGAGCGGTTATACAACTGCTCCGCCTTCATCTGAGCGGACGAGGGGAGGGTATCGCCGGCCTTTTCCCGTTGCAGGGAAGATAATCTGCCGACGAGCGCGCCGGCCTCATCCACGCTGCCGGAGACGACGCTCTCACGGTAGGCGCTGAGGAAATTACGGGCAAAGGCAACCTCCGCACTGTCGGCCTGCGCCGGAGGTATGGATACGTTGGCTGAGCGCCATTGCAGGCGTCCGCCGCCGGCATCCAGAGGGAAGATACGCAGGAGGTCGCCTGAGAGCAGCGTCTCTATAAGGTTGATCTTCTCGTCTATCTTCCTCGCCTCCTTAAGCCAGCCTTTGGGATTGTTTGAACCGTATATCAGGCGGTGGTACGGAGCGAGCCTGTATTGGCCCTGATGGTCGAAGAAGTCGATCAGGCCCGCCTGCCCCGATGGCCGGGTAAGCTGTTTCAACTCATCGCTCCTGACCTCAAACATAAGTACGCGCTGCCACTTTTCAGGGAACAGGAGCCAGCCCCAGAAGACCTGTCCGGCAGACGCATATTTATAATGATCCTTCCCGGTGAGCTTGACCGTAAAGTCATGGGCAAGCGTCTGTACAGGCGCAATGCGTCCCTGGTATTCGGCCCATAACTGTCCTAAGAGGTCCGCCTCGGCGGCGCTTACAGTCAGCGAATCGGGCGTTATCAACGGCTCCTCCGGAGCGCCGGAAGCGGTTGCGGCCTGGCATATCGTCAACGCTATTATAACGGCGGCCGCCTTATGCGACAGCTTTTTCAGAAGCAGGCGGAAGCGTTCGCGCTTGTCGAGCAGGACAAAGAGCATCGAAAAGAACATCAGGAAGTAGCCCGAATAGGAGAGGAATATCCCCACCGGGTCATGGTTGACGCTCAGCACAGAGCCTTTACCGTCTTCGTCAAACGAAGACTGATAGAAGCGAAAGCCCCTGTACCGCAGTATATTGTTCATTGATATTTCGCGCTCGAAACGCTCGCCGGTTACGGGGTCGGCCACTTCCACAACGCTGACGTAGTTGGCAGGCGACTGCGTTCCGGGATAGTATTCTATCTCAAACGATCTGAGTTGGAGGGAAAAAGGCAGATCCCCGGCGGACTGCGCTTCGGCCCTGAAGAAGGACGCCGTCACCTCATCTTCGCGCAGGTGCACGTACCCCGTCTTTCCCGCAAGCCGGGTCACCAGCGCGCCCGCGAGGATGAGGAAAAAGGAGGCGTGTAACAGAAAAACGGAAAGCCGCCTGTAAGGCAAACGTTCCGTTATATAGTATAATGCAAACATGGCTGCAACAAACCACAGGAGCACAAACCACAGGCTGTTGTAATACTTCGTGAAGGCGTGGCTGCTCCCGTTTACATGTTCGTCCCATGTGGCCCAGGCCATCACCAGTATTAATATGGTAAGGAGGATGAACGCTGCCGTTCCTGTCTTCTTATCCATGACGGAGCTTATTATCACAGATTGCCGACCGGATAAAGTCTCCCACCTCCGAGGTGGTATACGCCCGGCCGCCTTTGGCGATATCCTCAGTCACAACGCCGGCGTCCACAGATGCATCCACAGCCCGGCGGACAGCACGGCCCTCGCCGGCGAGGCCGAAGGCATATTCAAACATCAGGGCGGCGCTGAGTACAGAAGCCAGCGGGTTTGCCATGTTCCTGCCCGCCGCCTGCGGATAAGAGCCGTGTATGGGTTCGAACACCGAGGTGTGCAGACCGACAGAAGCAGAGGGCAGCATGCCCATTGAACCGGTTATGACGGAGGCCTCGTCGGTAAGTATGTCTCCGAACATATTTTCGGTCACCATCACATCAAAGCTGCCGGGCCACTGGATGAGGCGCATGGCGGCATTGTCCACAAACATATATTCCGTTTCCACGCCGGGGTATTCCTTCGCCACCTCCTGAGCGACCTGCCGCCAGAGGCGCGACGTCGCCAGTACATTCGCTTTGTCTACCACGGTCAGCTTCTTCCGGCGTTTTTCCGCATACCCGTAAGCCAGGCGAATGATACGCTCCACCTCTACACGGGTATAGATGCAGGTATCGTAGGCGGTATTGCCGTCTTCGCTACGGCCCTGCGGACGCCCGAAATACAGGCCCCCAGTCAGTTCGCGTATGCATATGAAATCGACGTTCTCCACCAGGTCGGCGCGCAATGGCGATTTATGTATCAGCGCCGGGAAGGCCGCTACCGGGCGTATGTTGGCAAACAGGCCCAGCTTCCTGCGCATGGCCAGCAGCCCCTGTTCGGGGCGCACGCGGGCCGAGGGGTCGTTGTCGTATTTCGGATGCCCTATTGCGCCGAAAAAGACCGCGTCGCTTTCCATGCATATCCGGTGAGTCTCTTCCGGGTAAGGGTCGCCTGCGATGTCTATGGCGGAGGCCCCTACCGGGGCCTCCTTACAATTCAGTTCGTGACCGAACACCGAGCATACGGCTTCAACAGCCTTCATCCCCTGTTCCGTAACCTCCGGGCCTATGCCGTCGCCCGGTAATAAAGCTATATTGAGTTTCATTTTCCTTTAACAGATTTATGTGAGGTAATAGCGGGCCGCTTTGTATCCGGAGCGGTCAGATCTCTTTTGTCCGGACGGCTGCAATGTCTTTGAGCATTATATACTTCGGCTCTGTCGGCGTGTAAGACTCTTCGTCCCATAGCGTACTTGTTATCATCAGGTCGGCGCTATAGCGGTTACAGGCTATGGGGACGTTATGCACCCTGCACTGGCGGAGCAGCATCTGGATGTCAGCCTCGTGAGGCTGCGGGTTGAGGTCGTCGATCAGGAATATGGCGAGGCTGATCTGCTTGCGCACCACCATAGCGGCTATCTCTGCATCTCCTCCCAGGGGGCCTGAGTGCATACGGGTTATTTCGGCGTCAACGCCTCTTTCGGCAAACGCCTGGGCTATCAGTCCGCCCGTCGTTCCGGTACATACCAGATGATGCTGCGAAAGGAACAGGGCGTTATGCAACGTCCATTCCACCATATCGGCTTTACGCCTGTCGTGCGCCACGATGGCGATAGTTAATTTTTTGTTCATACGTTTATCCTTCTATTTTGTTTAACATCTTAATGGTTGCTTTTATTGCGGCTTCCGTCTGGTCGCCGTCCAGTCCGCGCGTTTTAAAGTCTACGCCTGCGAAGTTCCAGCTTATTATGGTTTGTACAAAAGCGTCTGTACGTCCTCCCGGAGGAATAGAGACCGAATAGTTTGTCAGCATCGGGAAAGGCCTGCCCAGGTCTGAGTATATACTGCGGAGGGCGCGCATGAAAGCATCATATTGCCCGTCTCCGGAAGCCGACTGCTCATAAGCCCGGCCGCCTATCTCTATCTTCAGCGTCGCCACCGGGCGTAATCCCTGCGCCAAAGATAGGGAATAATTCAGTATCCTTATTTTTGGGTCCGAGGTCTCCTGGTTCAGTACGTCGCTGATGATATACGGCAGGTCCTGCTGTGTCACCATCTCCTTCTTGTCGCCCAGTTCGATGATACGCTCGGTCACTTTGCGCGTCGTCTCCTCGTCCATATCAATACCCAGCGCTTCCAGGTTCTTACGGATATTAGCCTTGCCCGACGTCTTGCCAAGGGCGTATTCCCTCACGCGGCCGAAGCGTTCGGGCAGGAGGTCGTTATAATAAAGGTTGCTCTTACTGTCGCCGTCGGCATGTACGCCGGCGCACTGGGTAAAGACCGACTCTCCCACCAGCGGACGGTTGGGCGCGATATGGATACCCGAATAAGTCTCGACCAGCCGGCTTGCGTGGTTTATCTTCTCCTCCCTGAGGTTAGTCTCCTCGCCCAACTGGTCTTTCAGTACCGCCAGTACGCTGCCTGTCGGAGCGTTGCCGGCGCGTTCGCCCAGTCCGTTTATTGTAGTATGCACGCCCTTTACCCCGGCGCGCACGGCAGAGAAGACATTGGCCACGGCCAGGTCATAATCATTATGGGCGTGGAAGTCGAAGTGCAGGCCGGGATACCGGTCTATCATCAGGCCACAGTACTCGTAGGCGTTCAGCGGATTGAGCACGCCCAGCGTGTCGGGCAGCATAAACCTGCGGATGGGCAGGTCTTTCAGTTCGTCCATAAGGAGGAACACATATTCGGGCGAATCTTTGATGCCGTTAGACCAGTCCTCAAGGTATATGTTTACGCCTATGTTCATCTTTTCAGCCAGCCTGACCGCCGCCGATATATCTTCGATATGCCCGGCGGGCGTTTTATGCAACTGCTCGCTCACATGCCTGTAAGACCCCTTGCAGAGAAGGTTGGCCACGCAGCATCCGGCCTGTTCTATCCACTTCAGCGAGGCGTCGCCGTCGATAAAGCCCAGCACCTCCAGCCTGTCGAGCCTGCCCGTCCGCCGGGCCCATTCGGCTACGCGCCTGACGCCCTCAAACTCACCGTCGGACACCCTGGCCGAGGCTATCTCGATGCGGTCAACCCCAAGTTCGTTCAGCAGTATCTGAGCTATGCTGAGTTTCTCATGAGCGGCAAAAGCCACTCCCGATGTCTGTTCCCCGTCGCGCAGGGTAGTATCCATTATCTCTATCATTGCTTTTCCTCCCCCGCCGGGCGGCGGTCAATTGTTCCTGCCGGATTCATACTGCTCTATCTTTGATCTGTTGGCCAGAAGGTAGTCTATATCGTCTAGGCCGTTCACAAGGCAATCCTTCTTATAGGCGTTGATCTCAAAAGTCTCGCTGCACAGCGCGGCATTGTTGACAATGGTCTGGGCGGGCAGGTCTATGGTAAGGGTAGCGGAGGGGTCGGCCGCTACGGAGGCGAATATCCCGCTCAGGAATTCAGGCGAGACTATCACCGGCAGGAGGCCGTTGTTCATCGAGTTGTTCCTGAATATATCGGCGAAGAAGCTGCTCACCACGGCGCGGAAGCCATATCCTGAGATCGCCCAGGCGGCGTGTTCGCGACTGCTGCCGCTCCCGAAGTTTTTCCCCGCCACCAGTATCTCTCCACTGTAAGCCGGCTGGTTGAGGACGAAAGCCGGGTCGGGGCGGCCTGACCCGTCATACCGCCAGTCGCGGAACAGGTTGTCGCCAAAGCCCTCCCGCGTAGTGGCTTTCAGGAAGCGCGCCGGTATGATCTGGTCTGTATCCACGTTCTCCAACGGGAGCGGCACGCAGGTGGATGTCAGTATCGTGAATTTATCTCGCATAACTTTAGGATTATGATTGTATTAATGTTCTGGGGTCTGTTATCTTGCCGGTCACGGCAGCCGCGGCGGCCACCAGCGGGCCGGCCAGTATGGTGCGCGAGCCGGGGCCCTGCCGGCCTTCAAAGTTACGGTTAGAAGTAGACACGGCGTATTTGCCGGCCGGTATCTTGTCTTCATTCATCGCCAGGCAGGCCGAGCATCCCGGCCGGCGCAGCTCAAAGCCGGCCTCCGCCAGTATCCGGTCTATCCCTTCGGCGCGTATCTGATCTTCCACCAGCCGGCTGCCGGGCACCAGCCACGCCGTGACGCCGGGGGCCTTCGTCCGCCCTTTGGCTATGGAAGCGAAGGCGCGGAAGTCTTCTATCCTGCCGTTGGTGCAACTGCCGAGGAAGACATAATCCACCCTCTTGCCCAGCATGGCGTCTCCGGGGCTGAAGCCCATATATTCAAGGGCCCTGCAGAACGAAGCCCGCCCGGCTTCCTCCACGCTGCCGGGCGAAGGTATTCGTCCGCCTATGCCTGTCCCCATCCCGGGGTTGGTACCGTAGGTCACCATCGGCTCTATATCTTCGGCCCTGAAGACGACCTCCCTGTCAAACACCGCGCCCTCGTCGGTATACAGCTCCCGCCACCCGGCCACAGCCTTCTCCCATTCCCCGCCACGCGGGGCGAACCGGCGGCCTTTGAGATAACCGTACGTCACGCTGTCAGGGGCTATCATCCCTCCGCGCGCACCCATCTCGATAGACAGGTTGCACACCGTCAGGCGGTCTTCCATCGTAGCGTTGCGGATGGCTTCGCCCGCATATTCCACGAAATAGCCGGTAGCCCCCCCGGTGGTCATCCTGGCAATTATGTACAGGGCCATATCCTTCGCCGTCACGCCGGGGCGCAGACTGCCGTCTATGGTGATGCGCATCGTCATGGGCTTATGCTGCATGATGCACTGCGCAGCAAGGGTCATCTCCACCTCGCTGGTACCTATTCCGAAGGCTATGGCGCCCATAGCTCCGTGCGTAGACGTGTGCGAGTCTCCGCATACAATGGTCATGCCGGGGAGCGTCAGGGCGTTTTCGGGGCCAATGACGTGTATGATGCCGTTGAGCGGGTCTTTCAGTCCGTAATATGCCAGTCCGAAATCGGCGGCGTTCTTTTCCAACGCCTCCACCTGCCTCCCTGAGACCGGGTCCTGTATAGGCCTGTCCTGGTTCAGGGTAGGTATGTTATGGTCGGGTACGCAGGTTATACGTTCGGGGCGGAAGGGCTTCAACCCCCGCTCGCGCAGTCCGGCGAAAGCCTGCGGACTGGTCACCTCGTGGCAGTAAAGGCGGTCGATGTACAACTGCGTCGTACCGTCACGGAGCGTATCCACGACGTGCCGCTCCCATATCTTCTCAAACAATGTCTTCTTCATTTCACAAACTTATTAATAGCGTCTATAAATGCTTCCGCCGAGGCGGCGATGATGTCTGTATTGGCTGCGAAGCCGTAATACGTATTATTGTCGTACTCCACCTGCATATGCACCTTGCCGACGTCGTCGCTCCCCTTATCTATGGCCTGTATAAGGAACTCCTGTATCGTCATCGTGCGGTGTATGATGGATTTGACGGCCCTTATGGCTGCGTCTACCGGGCCGTTGCCCGAGGCGGCGGCTTCGAAGCGTTCGCCCGATATATTGAGGCATATGCTGGCCACCGGCTTCAGCCCCACGCCGGAGGTCACCTGCAGGTACTCCAGCCTGATGCGCTGCATGGCGGTCTTGTCACGTCCCGCCAGCATCATGACGTCATCGTCGTTGATATCTTTCTTGCGGTCGGCCAGTTTAAGGAACTCCTCATACACCTTGTCAAGCTTATCCTGTTCCAGGTCAATGCCCAGCGCCTGGAGGCGATGCTTCAGCGCCGCCCTTCCGCTGCGCGCCGTCAGCAGTATGGCGCTGTCGTCTACGCCCACGTCTTTGGGGTCTATTATCTCGTAGCTCTCACGGTTCTTCAGCACCCCGTCCTGATGTATGCCCGACGAGTGTGCAAAGGCGTTACGCCCCACTATGGCCTTGTTAGGCTGTACGGGCATGTTCATCAGTCCCGACACCATACGGCTGATGCCGTATATCTTCTGGCTGTTGATATTAGTTTCAATGCCGGCGTCCCTGTGGCTTTTGAATATCATCGCCACCTCCTCAAGCGAAGTGTTCCCCGCCCGTTCGCCTATGCCGTTTATGGTAACCTCCACCTGCCGGGCGCCGTTCATTACCCCCTCCACGGTGTTCGCCGTAGCCATCCCCAGGTCGTTGTGGCAATGGGTGGAGATAACGGCCCTGTGTATTCCCTTCACGTTCTCAAGCAGGTAGCGTATCTTCTCCCCGTACTGCGCAGGCAGGCAGTACCCCGTGGTGTCGGGGATGTTTACCACCGTGGCCCCGGCCTGTATTACAGCCTCTATGACGCGGGCCAGATACTCATTATCGGTGCGCCCGGCGTCTTCGGCGTAAAACTCCACGTCTTCCACATACCGCCTGGCGTACTTCACACAGGCTACGGCGCGCTGCAATATCTCTTCGCGGTTGGAGGCGAACTTGTGCCGTATGTGGTAGTCCGACGTCCCTATGCCGGTATGTATACGTTTCCGCCTGGCATGTTCCAGCGCCTGTGCGGCAGCGTCTATGTCCTTCTCCACCGCGCGCGTAAGGGCGCATATAACGGGCCACGTCACGGCCTTTGATATTTCTACCACGCTCCTGAAGTCTCCCGGCGACGAGACGGGGAAGCCTGCCTCTATCACATCTACTCCCAGCCCTTCGAGGGACTTTGCCACTTCTATCTTCTCGATGCTGTTCAACTGGCACCCCGGGACCTGCTCTCCGTCTCTCAGGGTAGTGTCGAAAATAAATAATCTGTCTGCCATAAAGTTTATCGTTTATATAGTTGTTATCACGAAAAAGCCCCTCTCAACCGGAAGTGAGAAGGGCTTTTGCTTATATCCTTTTGTCTGCGCACTCAGCAGGCGCACACCTCGCTCCCATTCCGCTTACGGAGTAGTAGCAGGATAATGGAAATAAGATGATTGTTTGCCTGGTTGTACATTATATTATATATCTGTTTTCTGAACTTTCGGCGGCAAAGATAAACCCATTTTTATAATCTCCAAACATATGCACATTATTTTAGCTCCGCGGGCGGCGCAGGGCAGGGGGGGTGGCAATAAATGGAGGGTGCGGCGCGTTTTTTGTTTGACTTGATCTGTTTGTTGTTTAATTCTAAAATTGTATGTCGTATGCTTGAATATTCTTTGCATCCGAACCCGCTTACCGAACGGGAGGATGATTATACGGCCGCCGTGCATCCGAAGGTTTCTTATAGTAAGGAGGAGGTCATTGACCTTATGCTTCAGCGTGGTACGCTGATGACCAGGACCGATGCCCTGGCGGTTATCAATAACCTTGAAGAGACGGTGGCTTATATTGTGGCTAATGGCGGGGTGGTGAATATGCCGCTCTTCAGTACGGGGTTCTCTGTGTCGGGGCTCTTTAATGGGGCGCTCGATGTTTTTGACGGTACGAGGCACCGGCTTAATGTGACTGTTCGCGATGGGGTGTTGCTGCGCCGGGCGCAGAAGAAGGTGGAGCTCCATAAGGTTAATACGGCTTCGCCGCAGCCTCAGATACTGGAGGTGAAGGACAGCCTTTCGGGTACGGTCGACAGGCTGCTTACTGCCGGTGGTCCGGTGGAGATCATGGGTATTAATATTAAGGTGGCGGGCGATGATCCTTCTTCGGGTATTTTCTTCGTCGGCCCCGACGGCGTGGAGACGAGGGCGCTGACCGTCATCACTAACAAGCCTTCGGTCGTTATGGTTGTCGCCCCCATGCTCTCCGAGGGGGCCGACTATCTTGTTAAAGTGGTCACACAGTTTTCAGCAGGCGGCCGCACACTGCAAAATTCAAAGGTTACTGTTTTCCCGACGCCCCTTATCTGCGTGTACCGTACGCACTCTTCCTCCTGAATTCCTTATACACTACTTTATAAACTCTCCACACGCCCTGTGTGGAGAGCCCACACGCCCTGTGTGGACACCCCACACGCCCTGTGTGGACACCCCACACGCCCCGTGTGGACACCCCACACGCCCTGTGTGGAGAGCCCACACGCCCTGTGTGGACACCCCACACGCCCCGTGTGGACACCCCACACGCCCCGTGTGGACACCCCACACGCTACTGTGTGGATTCCTCATAAGTATAGACCTGAGTCCGGGAGAAGGAAAGCGAAAGTATCATCACACGCCTGCGTGAGATCACCAGATACGTCCGGGTGAGTTTTCGGTGTGCGCTGACGGCGCCACGGGCGCGTTTTACATTGCCGCCACTGCCTGTTGCCGTACAGTCTTAAAGACTCACAGACTTTAAGACTTAAAAGACTTTAAGTCCCTGAGGCCTTTATTGAGTAATCAGGGTTGCGCCCGAAGGCTATCCGCACCGGACGCCTGCGGCGCCACGGACGCGTTCTGCATGGGAGCCTCCTTAAACGTACATATAGGGGAGATGCAGGGGGATGTACGCAAAGCCGCCATAAGCGCCTCCGGGGATTATCCTTCGGGCTTATGGCGGCGCATATCATCTGATGGTAAACGGGCGTCCGCTTATGTGGCGGGCCGTGGAGTTACTGGTTCCAGACGCGCGGCGAGGGGACGGGAGGCAGCGGACGGCGGTCTTTGAGGTCGTTCATCACTTCCTGTATCGCGCGGTCCAGTTGCTGGTCTTCACCGTTCCACTGGCGTATGGGGTCGTTGTCTATCAGTATGTCGGGGTCTACGCCGTGGTTCTCTATTATCCACTCACCCGTGCGGGGGTCGTAGCTGGTGAAGAAAGGTACGCGCAGGTCGGTGCCGTCAATGAATGGCAGCGAACTGCTGATACCTACTATCCCGCCCCAGGTGCGCGTCCCGATGAGCTTACCCAGGCCCAGGGCGCGGAATCCCCAGGGGAACAGGTCTCCGTCGGAGGCGGAGTATTTGTCGATAAGGCAGACCTTGGGGCCTACCTGTACGGCGTCGGGTATCCTGCCGATGCGGGCTGACCCGCGCGACATGGTCAGGCGGTAGGGTTCGCGGGCGAGGCGTTCGAGTATCATGGGCGATACATTGCCCCCGCCGTTGGAACGGTCGTCTATGATGAGGCCTTCCTTGTCAAGCTGGGGGTAGAAGTAGCGGGCGAATTCGTTAAGCCCTTCCACGCTCATGTCGGGGATGTAGATGTATCCTATTTTACCCCCGGAAGCCTTGTCTACCTTACGTATGTTTTCCTGTATCCAGTTGTAGTGGTAGAGCGAGTATTCTTCCTCTATGGGGGTGATGACGATCCTGCGGGCCTGGGCGGTTACTTCGGGCCGGGCCGAGAGGAGCAGCTCTGTGGGCGTGCCGGCTTTGCCTGTGAGGAGGGCGTAAAGGTCGTTTACGCTGTTGGCGGGTATGCCGTCAACGGAGAGGATGTATTCCCCTTCCTTCGCTTCGGCCCCGGGCTGGGTGAGGGGCGAGCGTAACCGGTCGCTCCAGGAGACTCCGGGGAGTATCCTGTCTATGCGGAAGTAGCCGGTGGCGGGATGGCGGCTGACTTCGGCCCCAAGCAGTCCGGTCGGTATCCGCCCGGCGCGGCTGAGTTCGCCCGGCGTGATGTAAGCATGGCCGCAGTTAAGTTCCCCTATCATTTCGCCTATCACGTAGTTGAGGTCAAGGCGGTTCTTGACGTATGGCAGGAGTACTTCATACTTACGCTTCATCGCCTGCCAGTCGGTACCGTGCATGTTCTCGACGTAGAAGCCGTCGCGCATGGCCCGCCAGGCTTCGCCGAATATCTGCGCCCATTCCTGTGGGTAGTCGGTTGTGATATGCAGGTTTGCAAGGCTTACCTCATCCTTCAGCTCCACCTTACCGGTGGGGATGTCGGCCACGTAAAGGGTGCGTCCCTTGCGGAAGAGGGCTTTCCTGCGCCCCGGCTCCACGCTCATGGATGCACCCTGAACGACATCTTCTTCTTTTTGCTTTTTAAGATCGTAAACCCTGGTATCTCCGTTTATGGTGTAATACACCTTATCTCCCTGGGCGTAGAATCCGCGGTATGAGCCGGCCTTAAGCGGCAGCTTAATTATACGGTCTGTTATCCCGGCGGGGTCGAATGTGACGGCAGAGAGGCTGTCCTTCTTTTCCACCGCTTTGGCGGCCGTCGGGCCGGGGTCTTCGGTAAGGAAGGGCGAAGGGGTGGCGGCCGACAGGAGGGCGAGGTATACCCCGTTCATATCGTCGTAGACGTGGTTCCACTCCAGTGAGCCGTATATAGGCTCGAAGTCGCGGGCGGAGGTGAAGACGAGGTATTTGCCGTCGGCGCTGAAGACCGGCGACAGGGAGTCGTACCATTTATCGGTCACAGGATATTCCTTCTTTGTGGCGATGTGGTAGACGTATACCACCCACATGCTGTTAACGCCAAGTCGCGAGTATGTGAGCCATTTGCTGTCGGGCGAGAAGTTGACGCTGCGTACCTCGCTCAGCGTATCTTTCAGGATGGTGGTGCGTGCGGCGGAGGAGAGGTCCAGGAGTATGATGCGGTTTTCCCGGTCTGTATAAACGATCGAGGCCGCGTCGGGGCTCCATCTGAAAGAGCGGATGTAGGTGTCGTTTTTGGTTGTAAGCTGGCGGGGAGGGGTCGCGGCGAGAGCGTCGCGGACGAAAAGCTCGGTCTCGCCCGTCACGTCTGATATATAGGCGATGTACCTGCCGTCGGGCGACCACTGCGCCTCGCGCTCATGCGCTCCGGGCGTGCGGGTGATGTTCCGGGCTACGCCTTTGAGGGCGGGCAGGTCGAAGACTTCACCGCGTGCGGTGACGGCCAGGCGTTCGCCTCCGGGAGAGAGGCTGGCGGCGGTGAGGTAGCGTGCAGCGTCTTTGACTTCACTCCGGGCGTATATATTGTCTGAGGCGAGGGTGATGCTGATCTTCTGCGGCGTGCGCGTGGCGACGTCCATCCGGTAGAGGTATCCGCCGTTCTCGAAGACTATGGTGCCGCCGTGTATGCTGGGGAACTTCACGTCGTAGAGGCTGAAGTCGGTCACCTTCGCAGTCTGCTTTGTGGAGGTGTTGTATACGAATATGTTCATCGTACGGTCGCGGTCGGAGAGGAAGAAGATGTTGTCTCCGGCCCACATCGGGATGATGTCCTGGACGTCGTTACGGGTGATGTTTTCTACCGTTTTGGCGTCGGGGTCGTATATCCATATATCATCTGCCATGCCTCCTTTATAGTATTTCCATGTCCGGAATTCGCGCATGACGCGGTTGTATGCCATACGGCGTCCGTCGGGCGAATAAGAGCAGAACCCGCCTTCGGGCAGAGGGATGGACTCAGACAGGCCGCCGGCCGGCCCTACAGTCCGGAGGCGTCCTTCAAACCCGCTTCCTATACGGTTGCGGTAGACTATGCGGCTGCCGTCGGGCGTCCATGTCATGACGATATTGTTAGGCCCCATACGGTCGCCGAGGTCGTCGCGCTGGTTGGTGGCTGTATAGGTAAGCCTGAGCGGCTCCCCGCCTGTGGAAGGGATGGCGTAGACTTCGGTATTGCCGTCGTATTGTGCGGTGAAGGCGATTGTTTTCCCGTCGGGCGAGAAGCGCGGGAACATTTCGTATCCTACGTGTGAGGTGAGCCTGGAGGCTTCGCCTCCGTTGATGGGCGCCTTATACAGGTCTCCTGCGTAGACGAAGACAATATCTTCGCCGTTGGTGGCCGGGAAGCGCAGCAGGCGCGCCTCTTCCGCTGCGTGCAGTGAGCAAAAAGCCACTGCCCACAGCCAAAGGATGTGAATAATTATCTTATACATAACGGGTCATTTAAGTATCACAGAACCTGTATGTCGTCCTCTTTCACCTGTTCTTCGGGAGAGGGTGTGATGAGTTTATATCCTTTCCCGTGAATATTGATGATCTCTATATTGGGATCATCTTTGAGGAGTTTGCGCAGTTTGGTGATGTATACGTCCATACTGCGTGCGTTGAAGTAATTATCGTCTACCCATATGGTTTTGAGTGCGTAATTACGTTCGAGTATTTCGTTGGCGTGTGCGCAGAGCAGGCTCAGGAGTTCGCACTCCTTGGTGGTCAGCTTTGTCACCTTCTCTCCGATCGACAGGGTTTGTTTCTGAGTGTCGAACATGAAATTACCCAGCTTGTAAAAAGGAATATCCTTGAGTTTCTTCCCTTTCACGCGGCGGAGGATGGCCTCGATGCGAAGCAGGAGTTCTTCCATGCTGAAAGGTTTGGTGAGGTAATCGTCAGCACCGATCTTGAATCCTTCGAGTATGTCTTCCTTCATTGTTTTAGCAGTGAGGAATATAACGGGTATTTCCGCGTTTACCGCGCGTATATCCTGCGCCAGGGCGAACCCGTCCTTTTTCGGCATCATGACGTCAAGTACGCAGAGGTCGTATTTACCCTTGAGGAAGCCCTTCAGTCCGGCTTCTCCGTCGGAGAACAAGTCTGTGATATAACCTTTTGCCTGAAGGTATTCCCTCAAAAGCATTCCCAGGTTCTCGTCGTCTTCGCAAAATAAAATCTTCAGTTTTTCTTCCATAACTATTTTTTTATAAGAGGTAAAGTGATTATAAATTTCGTTCCTATGTTTCCGGGGCCGTTTTCGGCGCGGATGCTTCCGCTGTGGTCTTCAAGCATTTTGCGCACGTACGCCAGTCCGAGCCCAAAGCCTTTTACGTCGTGAACATTGCCGGTAGGCACCCGGAAGAAGCGGTCGAATATCTTCTTGAGGTATTCTTTCTTAACTCCGATCCCGTTGTCTTCCACCGATATGAGCAGCTTCCCGCTTTCGTTCCACGTACGCGCCATAAGTTTGAGAGGGGTTTCGCGGCGCCGGTATTTTACGGCATTGTCCATAAGGTTGAACAGCACGTTTGTCAGATGCATCTCATCCACATAGATGGCTGAGTTTACGGCTTTCAGATCGACGTCAATCGTTCCTTCGTATTTAGCCACCTTAAGTGCGAAGGTGTTGGCAATGCCGGCAATCAGGTCGTTGGCGTCTATTTCTTTCAGTTTGAGCGTAGCTCTCTGGCGTTCGAACAAAGACATTTGCAACACCTTTTCTACCAGGAATCCCAGGCGTTTTGTCTCATCGTTTATGACGCCTGATATATGTTTGAACACATCGGGGCTTTTGGTAATATCCGAGTCTTTAAGCATCTGTGCAGCCAGCGATATGGTAGAAACCGGCGTTTTAAGCTCATGCGTCATGTTATTGATGAAGTCGGTTTTCATCTCCGACAGTTTCTTCTGGCGGAACACTATATATAAGGTGAATATGAATGTGACCAGTAGCATGAGCGAGAATATGACGGAGGGGACGATAAATGTCACTTCGCCGGATATATAGTTCTGCTTGGTGGGGAAAAATACCCGTATATAGTTCTGCCTCGACGGGGGGTCGTTCGGGAACAATACGCAGGTTTGTATGTCTGAGGCCAGTGAAGGTTTTTTCACCTCGTCGCTCTCGTATACCGTAGCTCCGTCTTTGTTGATGACTGAAAATACGAATGGCAGGTCAAGCCCGCTATTGGTGAATTCCGTTTTCAGGTAATTGTTCAGTTGCCTGAAGTTTACCCGCTCTTCTATGGGCTTAAGGCTCGAAGTGTTCAGCATATTGACCAGAACCTCATGCATCAGGGCCTGGTCGTACAGATACCGGCGCTTATAGGCGTCGTAAAACTCTTTCGAGGTGGTGACTATATTGTTTGACGGTTTTTTTTGCAGTACTGCTGATCCTGTCGGACTGTATTGTGTGCCTGCGATACTGCTCCGCAGTTCTATACTGCTCTGTATCGAGCCTGCCGTGTTTGACATCTCGAAGCGGAAATGCCCCTGTACGTCGGGTGTCGATGTGGCGCTTTGTCGTTGGTAATTGCTGACGTCCCTGCTTATATCTTCTTCTATATATTTGCGTGTCTCGTCTAATTCCAGGTTCTTGGATACCTGTAGCAGACATTTCTTTACGGTTTCGTTGAACTGTTCGCTTCGTGTTTTAAGGATTTCGCCCACATACGTGACCTGTAGATAAAGCAGACCGGCAAAAGCAAAAGCCAGTACGAGCGCTAATAGCCAAATGGTAGATTTCCTCATATTATGTCACTCATATCATTTAATGCTGAACAAATAATGTTCTTCCAGTTTAATGTTGACGCAAAAAAGTGAGAATAGAGGCGTCCAACCGTTAATAATCTACTATCACCTCCAGTGCGCACCTAAATAATTGTATGAATTTTCTTCAGCGAATCGCTACTTTTCTAACGGTTTCACCTATACGGATAATGTAGTATCCTTTGGCTATGTTTACAACGTATTCGCCACAGGGCTGCTTCATTTCAATATCGGCCACTTTGATGCCTACCACGCTGTATATCTCAAGCCGGCTGCCTGCCGGGGCATTAAAAACCTTTATGCGGTTATCGACGGCGATAACTTCTACGGCAGGTGGAGTTGCTTGTTTTTTTACGACGTCAGAAGACGCGTTCGCCTGTTGTGCATGCAGGGCAAACGAAGAAGTGATATTTAAAACTATCGCCAATAAAAAATAAAAAACAACTTTCATACCTTCAATATCCTATATAGTCAGCACAAATGTAGACAAAATTCCTTACATACTAATGTATAGGGAAATAGTATGTATAAAAAATGAATTAAGGGTTATTTTTCTGCTTCTCTCTCCATCGTGTACGCCGTATCTGGAGCAGTCGTAGCAGTATAATAGCAACCAGTGAAATTCCAATTATAACAAAATACTGCACATAGTCGGGGTCCGGCTTTCTCCCCGGCCATCCGATAATACTCATCACGATAAGGTACGCGAGTAGTAATACACTTATAATATTAGCTTTCTTCATATCTCTTGTGTTATATTTCAGGCTAAGGTATGTTTTTTATTTCAGATACGTACCTCATTAATATACGGCTACTATGAATATGTGATTAAGTTTTTACCTTTGCGGGCAAAAATAATACAATTTCAGGTTACAGAATATGAGTATTGAACGACAGATTACCGATGCTATTGCTACAGGGATACAAAAACTTTACGGAGTGGAAACTCCGGCGGAGCAGATACAGTTACAGAAAACAAAGAGAGAATTTAAGGGACACCTTACCCTGGTAGTCTTCCCTTTTCTCAGAATGTCTAAGAAATCGCCTGAACAGACAGCGCACGAAATAGGCGAGCATCTTGTGGTAAACGAACCATCGGTAGCCTGCTTCAATGTAATAAAAGGATTTCTGAACCTTACGGTTTCCTCTTCATGCTGGGTAGCCCTGTTGAACGAAATAGGCCGCACAGAAAATTACGGGTCAACACCCGTAACGGAGCAATCTCCACTTGTAATGATAGAATATTCTTCACCAAACACCAATAAACCCCTTCACCTGGGGCATTTGCGCAATAACTTCCTGGGCTTTAGCCTGGCCGGAATAATGAAAGCAAACGGATACAGGGTAGTGAAGACAAATATTGTAAACGACCGGGGTATACACATTTGCAAGTCGATGCTGGCGTGGCTGAAGTGGGGTAATGGAGAAACGCCACAGTCGTCGGGAAAGAAAGGCGACCACCTGATTGGCGAATATTATGTACTGTTTGACAAGCATTACAAGCAAGAACTGAAAGACCTCGAAGCACGTGGGCTGACCCGCGAGCAGGCCGAAGCCCGGTCATCGTACATGCACGAAGCCCGCGAAATGCTTCGCAGTTGGGAGTCAGGCGATGAAACGGTAGTTACTCTCTGGAAAACCATGAACAACTGGGTCTATTCCGGTTTTAACGAAACATATAAAAAGATGGGTGTCGATTTCGACAAAATCTATTACGAGTCCGAAACCTATCTGGTAGGAAAGGAAGAGGTGCTGCGGGGAGTGAAAGAAGGCGCCTTCTACCGCCGCGACGATGAATCAGTATGGGCTGACCTGAGAAAGGACGAATTAGACGAGAAATTGCTGCTGCGCGCCGACGGTACATCAGTCTATATAACACAAGATATAGGGACTGCCAAACTGCGTTTCGACGATTACCCGATCGATAAAATGGTATATGTGGTCGGAAATGAGCAAAACTATCATTTTCAGGTACTCTCGATACTACTGGACAAGCTGGGCTTTGCTTTTGGCAAGGGCCTGGTGCATTTCTCTTATGGCATGGTCGAACTGCCCGAAGGTAAAATGAAAAGCCGTGAAGGCACCGTAGTTGATGCGGACGATTTAATGGATGAAATGATGCAAACAGCCCGTGAAATATCGCAGGAGTTAGGCAAATTGGATGAATTGGCACCTGACGAGGTGGAAAATATCGTGCGCATCGTAGGATTAGGCTCTCTGAAGTATTTTATACTGAAAGTAGACCCGCGAAAGAATATGACTTTTAACCCACGGGAGTCAATTGATTTCAACGGCAATACCGCCTCTTTTATCCAATACACATACGCCCGTATACATTCTGTCTTACGTAAAGCAAAAGAGCAGGGGCTATCGTTCCCCGACAAATTACCGACGTCCGTTTCAATTTCGGAAAAAGAAGAAAACCTGATCCAATTGCTTGCCGCATATCCTGCAATTGTACGCGAAGCGGGCGAGGCATACAGTCCGGCTTTGATTGCTAATTATATATACGATTTGGTGAAGGAATACAACCAGTTTTATCATGACTTCTCTATCCTTCGCGAAGAAAATCCGGAATGGAGGCACCTTCGTCTACTCCTGTCATCCAGCATAGCCGCTGTCATAAAATCAGGCATGGGGTTGCTTGGAGTTGAAGTTCCGGAGAGAATGTGACAATAGGGCATTACGAATAATTAACACGCGTAAAAAACTGTTTATAATGACATATCGTAAGTTTGCAGGACAAATAACACATATTTTAAAGACAATTTATTTAATTCTTGTTTATCATGAAGTCTAGTAGAAGAACATTTTTTAAGCAGGGTCTGGCCGGAGCTTTACTGCTTGGCGGCGCACCATTATTGCAGTCGGCGCCCTGTCAGCTCACACCGAAAGCCCCTAAGAAAACAAATCCATTTTTCCTGGGGATGGCTGGTTATACATTTGTTAATTTTGATTTGGAGACAACACTGAAGACATTGAAACGTTTAGACCTGAAGTATCTATGTATTAAAGATTTTCATCTCCCCCTGAACGCCACGGAAGAACAAATCAAAGCTTTTCATGAAAAATGCGCCTCTTACGGCGTTACAGGTTATGCAGTAGGCCCAATATATATGCGAAGCGAGGCAGAAGTAGATCAGGCTTTCATCTACGCTCAAAAAGTTGGAGTCAAACTGATTGTCGGCGTCCCTAACTATGAGTTACTCAACTATGTAGACAAGAAAGTAAAAGCATACGATTTCCGGTATGCCATCCACTTGCATGGCCCGGATATTGCAACCTACCCGGACGCTACCGACGTGTGGGAGCATACGAAAGATTTGGACCCGCGTATTGGCATGTGCTTAGATATCGGTCATGACTTGAGAAACGGTTGTGATCCGGTAGCCGACTTGAAAAAATATCATACACGCGTATTTGACGTACATATCAAAGACGTAACCGATTCTTCCAAGGCAGGAGTCAGTATTGAGATGGGACGTGGGAAGATAGATATTCCCGCCTTTGTTAAAGCTTTGCGTGAGGTAAACTACACCGGCTCGTGCAGCCTTGAATACGAAAAAGACATGAAAGATCCCTTCTTGGGAATCGCAGAATCTATCGGTTATTTTAAAGCTGTATGTGATTACATCTGAGTCATGGTAATTGTATATTGATGCAATGATTATTGATGATATAAAGCAGATACTCAGGCATGAAGCAGATGCGGTGATGAATATTCCGGTCAGCATGGAGTATGAAAGGGCGGTAAAACTAATTATCGAATATGTTCATGAAAAAACCGGCAAACTGATTACCAGTGGCATGGGTAAAGCAGGACAAATTGCCATGAATATGGCAACCACCTTTAGCTCGACCGGTACGCCGGCTTTTTTTCTGCATCCAAGCGAAGCACAACATGGCGACCTGGGTATAATTCGTGATAACGACCTCATGCTTTTGGTATCCAATTCGGGCAAGACACGCGAACTACTTGAACTTATCAGCCTGACGCGTGGACTTGTGCCGGATATGAAGTTTATCGTTATAACAGGCAACCCTGACAGCAACATTGCAAAAGAAGCTACCGTATGCCTGTTGACGGGAGCGCCTAAGGAAGTTTGCGTATTGGGACTAACTCCCACTACTTCTACAACCGTTATGACGGTTATCGGCGACATATTGGTTGTCAACACAATGAAGCAGATACAATTCAGTTGCAAAGATTATGCTAAGCGTCATCATGGAGGCTATCTTGGTTCTAAAAGCCGGGAACAGAGTAAAGAAGAGTGAAAAGTTATGAGAAAAGTCATAGGAGTGGGCGAAACCATTCTGGATATTTTGTTTAAGAATGATCAACCGCAAATAGCTCTGCCGGGAGGCTCCGTATTAAACGGATTCGTCTCTCTTGGCAGGCTGGGAGTCCCGTTGGTTTTCATCAGCGAGTTGGGAAATGACAAGGTTGGAGAAATCATACGCCGCTTCATGGACGAGAATCATATCCCTACCGACTACGTTGATTGTTTCCCGGATGGTAAAAGTCCAATATCTCTGGCGTTTCTTAATGAGACAAACGATGCCGGTTATATCTTTTATAAAGACTATCCCAACCAACGCCTGGAAGTTTCACTGCCAAAGATAGAAGAAGATGACATTTTCATTTTTGGGTCTTATTATGCACTCAACCCTGCATTAAGAGAACGCATTCTGGAGCTTCTTAAATATGCTCGTGAACGAAAGGCAATTATTTATTACGATCTCAACTTCCGTAATGCTCATGCGCACGAGGTCGTCAAGCTAAGGCCAACAATTATTGAAAATTTTGAATATGCTGATATTATACGCGGTTCGGATGAAGACTTTTTCAATCTGTTAGGAATCCGTGATATGGAACGTATTTACGATGAGCATATAAAATTTTATTGTCGACACTTCATTGGTACGCAAGGGTCTGGTGACGTAATGCTTTTTGCAAACAAACTGTTGGACAGCTTCAAAGTTCCTCCTATTACTCCCGTAAGCACTATTGGTGCAGGTGACAATTTCAATGCCGGCATAATTTACGGATTACTGAAATATGGAATAGGGAACAGTAATCTGTCCGAAGTCGGCAAGGATGTATGGGATAAAATCATCCGTTGCGGCATGGACTTGGCCGGCGCATCTTGTTTGAGTAATACAAACTATATTCCGAAGGATTTTGCTGCCAATTATGTACGTCAGTCTTAAATATCATTAACCATGAGGGAACGGACATTAGATTGTGTTAATTTTGTCCGATTTTTAAGTAGATACACTATGATTGCAAAGGTATGTACCATATCGACAGTAATTTTTCTCATGACAGGGTGTGCATCCCAGGCGCCTGAGATTTACTCGTTATGCCAGCGTGACGGGATAGGAAATTATATCATTAAATGGGAAACTGCTCCGCAGATGGACGGGCAGATGAAGCTTCTTGTTTCCGATGATCCCAGCATGTATCAGGCTTCGCCTGCGGGCTATGCCAACATTCGCGACGGAGTGATGACTTATATTACAAATGATAATCTCTCGCGTAAATATTTCCGTCTTTCATTCGACAACACGTATGAGCAAACGGTGGCCTCACGTTTATTGCTGATGGACAGCGTGCAGAACCTTCGCGATATGGGAGGTTATCTTTCTTCTCACAGAAAAGCTACACGCTGGGGCAAGGTGTTCCGTTCGGGCGCGATAAGCCGGATGAGCGATAGGGATGTGTTGCGATTAGACAAGTTGAAAATCAAGACAATTATTGACCTTCGCTCAGAGAATGAAGTTAATGCCTTTCCGGTAAGTTATACGACAGCAAAAGTGATAAATCTCCCCATCCTGTCAGATGCGAACGATATAATAAGCCGGATCATGGAAGGTAAAGTACGCAAAGGCGATGGATCGTTGTTCATGCAGGATTTATACCTTCAGTATGTTACGTTAAACAGCCAGGCATTTGCCAAAGCGCTTAACCTTTTTCTGGATGAAGATAATTATCCCATTTTATTTAACTGCTCAATGGGTAAAGACCGTTCCGGCATACTTGCCGCTCTCCTGCTTGCTGCTCTGGACATCCCGGAAGAAACCATCTTCAGGGATTATGTGGCGACAAACGACTATATTGATCTCAGACAATATGCAGATTTGGTGAAAGGTATGGATACCGACGTCCAGGAAGCTCTGACAGTCGTCCTTTCAGCCAATGAAACATTTATTGATTTAGTGTTCCGCAAAATAAAAAAAGAATATGGATCCATCGGCCAGTACCTCAGTGAAGAGATGCAACTAACAGACAAACAACGCGAAAAATTAAAAGATATATTGCTCTTTTGAGTTGATCCCAAATAAATTATCTACTTTTGCGCTTCTGAATATTTTACACATACATAAACTACATTGAAAACATTTGAAGAATTAGGGGTTGCTTTGCCAATTATCAAAGCAATCCGGGAAATGGGTTTTGAATCACCCATGCCAGTACAAGAGGAAGTGATTCCTTTTTTATTGGGAGAAGATAATGACGTAATAGCTTTGGCGCAAACAGGTACAGGAAAGACAGCAGCATTTGGACTGCCTATCCTGCAAAAAACAGACGCATCCTCCGCACAACCGCAGACTCTCATTCTATGCCCTACCCGTGAACTTTGTTTACAGATTGCCGACGATCTGAACGATTATTCCAAATACATGCAACAGCTGAAAATACTACCCGTATACGGAGGCTCAAGCATCGAAAGCCAGATAAAGACTCTCAAGCGGGGCGTACATGTAGTAGTCGCCACGCCGGGACGCTTATTAGACCTGATGAACCGTAAAACGGTAAACCTGGGGCTCATTAAAAACGTTATCCTTGATGAAGCTGACGAAATGCTCAATATGGGTTTTTCCGACAGTATAAATGCCATCCTTGCCGAAATCCCTCCCTCACGCAATATGCTACTCTTCTCGGCTACTATGCCACAGGAAATAGCGGCCATCACACGCAAATACATGCATGACCCAAAAGAAATTGTCATTGGGAAAAAGAACGAAGGGAATAAAAACATACGACATATCTACTATATGGTAAGAGCACAGGACAAATACCTTGCTCTTAAACGAATTGCCGATTATTACCCTAATATTTACGGCATCATCTTCTGTCGTACACGAAAGGAGACGCAGGAGATAGCAGACAAACTAATCCAGGACGGTTATAACGCCGATTCACTCCATGGAGAATTGAGCCAGAGCCAACGCGATTACGTCATGCAGAAATTCCGTATCAAAAACCTCCAACTGCTGGTCGCTACCGACGTGGCTGCCCGCGGCCTGGACGTAGACGACCTTACGCATGTTATAAATTACGGCTTGCCCGACGATACGGAATACTATACCCACCGTAGCGGGCGTACCGGACGAGCCGGGAAAACCGGCATCTCCATCTCTATATGCCACGTAAAAGAAAAAGGCAAAATAAGGGATATTGAGCGCTTCATCAATAAGAAATTTGAAAAAGGAGAAATGCCAGCCGGGAAAGATATATGCGAAAAACAAATCCTAAACCTAATTGACCAGGTAGAAAAAGTAAAGGTGGACGAAGAAGAGATAGCTACCCTTATGCCATCCATCTTTCGAAAACTCGAATGGCTGGACAAGGAAGATATTATCAAACGCATGGTCTCCCTCGAATTTAACCGAATGATTGACTACTACAAAGAGGCTGGCGAAATACATTCGGTAGACGAACATGTGGAAAAGGGCAAACGGACAACAGGCGAGCGCAATAACTCACATATGCCGGAAGCAGGTTTCTCGCGATTCTTCCTCAATTTCGGAAAGGCGGACGGGCTGTATCCTAACCAGCTAATCGAATTAGTAAACAAATGCGTACCGGGCAAAGTGCGTATCGGTAAAATCGATCTGCGCGAGAATTTCTCTTTCTTTGAAGTGGAAGAAAAAGAAGCTCAGCGCGTGATGAACCGGATGAACGGCTTTGAAATAGACGGACGCCGTATATCGGTGGAGCCTGCGCAGGGTAAAAAAGGCGAGAAAAGTGAAAAAAGAAACTATAAAAACAAACGTGAACAACGTGCCCAAACCGTTAATTTCTATGACCGTTTTGACAAACGAGAAAGGAACAAAGACAAACCTTGGCGCAAAAAAAGTAATTGAAACCTGGTAGCCTCTTTCCACTGATACGCGTTTTTCAGAAAATCTTTGTATATTTAAGCGCTAATTTCTTGACGAATTATATCGGTTGCGAAAGCCTGGCATAAGGTTGGCTTAGAATGATTATTGTTATGGATGTGAGGGGATTAAAACAAATTATTAGTAGAGGCGAAGGCCCTTTTGTTGATTTTAGTAAATGCACTACGGAATTAACCGATTCAGTGTTTCAATCTATCTGCTCCTTTCTTAACAAAGAAGGAGGTAGTATAATTGTCGGAGTACATGACTACGGAAAAATCGTTGGTGTGGCAGAACTTTTTATTGACAATATGCTCAAAAAGTTTGCCAACGCTATGGAAGAAGAATTTTCGCCCGCCTGTTCTCTTGCGCCGGAAATAGTGGACATCAACGGGAAAAAATTGTTTCACATATCTGTACCCAAAAGCGGAGAAGTACATCGTTACAAAAACAAAGTATATGACAGGATGGGAAGCGAAGTATGTGATATTACGTACAGCTACAATCTGGTTGAAAACCTTTATCTGAGAAAACGCAACGAATCGTCGGAAAATATTGTCTGCCCATTTCTGAGGATGTCGGAACTGGACGAAATGGCTTTTCGCGTCATGCGTGAACGCATTGCATCCCATAACCCCTCTCATCCCTGGCTAAGCCTGACTAATGAAGAATTGCTGCACACGAACGGATTCTGGCGTAAAGACCCGATAAGCCGGAAAGAAGGTTTTGTGCTGGCGGCCGTTCTACTGTTCGGAAAAGAGGAGACGATACAGAACTACAATCCTGTCACATACCGCATGGATGCTATCTACAGAAAAATAAGTTATGATAAATTTTTTCATCCATCCTCTAATTATCCGGAAAGCCGCTACGACGACAGGGATATTATCTTCTCAAACCTGATAGATGCATACGCCCGACTTATGAAATTCGTGCAGCGAAACCTGCCGAAAAGAGTTTTAAACAAGCAAACAACCTCTGTCAATGTACGGGAAAAACTATTCCGTGAAATCATAACCAACCTGCTTGTACATAGAGAATACACCCATAAATATCCATGCCGGCTACTTGTTTTCTCTGACAGGGTGGTTACAGAAAACGGCGCGCATACATTCCTGCAAGAAAAGAAATCCTTCAATTCCCTTGATGTAGAGCAGAGAAATCCTCTTATATATAAGGTTTTTCGAGAAATGAAATGGATTGACGAACCCGGCTCGGGGAAAAACAATATTTTCAGGTACGCTCCTTTTTACGATAAGAGTTATGAAGTAGGGCTGGAAATAAAAAACGCCGAGAAATTCGTGTTTTCCATCTCTTACGGGAATGAGGAAGGACTTGATGACCTTAATCTGCTCTCCTCTTCTGCCACTTCATCTTCGCTTTATACACCTTCACGGCTTCCCGACAAAGCAAAGATAGAATGGATATATGCTTCCCGGCTGTCTGAAGCATGCCCGTCTATTGATATATCATATGTAGATAAAGCGGAAAGCATTCTGGAGGCCTGTGTTAAGCCGCTTCCCATACAAGACATGATGAGGATGGTCAAACAATCCAATCGTACGCGCTTTCGCCAAAACATCATCAAACCTTTGCTGGAAGAAGGGCTTTTAGCCATGCGTATTCCCACAAAACCATCAAGTCCGCTTCAGAAATATTTTACTACCGAAAAGGGGAAGACACTGCTGTAATTTCTTATTTTTCATTTTATTCTCCCTACAAGGGGGGTATTCCCTGCAAAAACAAAAGTTCATCTTTGGCGGCAGAATGCTCTGCTACCCATTATGCCGGGAAAAGATTTGATGAGGGAAGACCTCTCTGTTACTATAAATCTGAAAAATATGAAACCATATTCAATTATAGACGCCCCTGATGTAGAACGTTTCGGCAAGGCTCTGGATATGCTTGACGAGTCCATCGGAGAGCTGCGCCGGGTAGTTCACCATATAATGCCCGAATTATTGGTGCGCGACGGACTGAAATCATCGCTCGGAAACTTCTGCCGCACCATCCCCGGCATTCATTTCCATTGCATCGGCGACGACGCCCGATTAGATTCGGGATTGGAGATATTGCTTTACCGGTGTGCCTGCGAATTAGTCTACAACGCCATGCAACATGCCAAAGCTGCTCACATCGACGTACAGTTAATGATCGACAAGGACCTGATCGCCCTGGCCGTTCACGATGACGGGATTGGCTTCGACCCGGAGACCCTCTCCCCAAATTCAGGAATCAGCCATATCCGTAACCGTGTGGCGGCCGCAAAAGGCAGGTTCTCCATCCACTCGTCTTCCGGCTCCGGCACGGAGGTGACCATCGAAATAGAAGACGGACAGCCATGATACGTGTTCATATAACCGACGATCACAAGTTGATAGTAGGAGGTATATCCCTGCTTATTAAAGAATCAAATATAGCTACGGTATCGGGCGTGTCTTACTCTGTTGCCGAATGCAGGAAGAAACTGGCTTTCCAGGCGCCCGACGTCCTTCTGCTCGACATTGAACTGCCGGACGGCGACGGGATAGACTTTTGCGGCGAAATAGTCGCCCGACACCCAGCCCTGAAAGTAATGATCTTTACTTCCCATGAAGAATATTCAACCATGCGCCGGGCTATGGCTAACGGTGCGGCCGGATATATCCTGAAAGCCGATCTTGCCGAAGAATTGATCGTCGGTCTCGAAACGATCATGAGCGGACAGTCTTTCGTGAGCTTCGAAATCGAAAAACGAATAAAAAAGATAGAAGAGCGCCCTGTATGGCTCACTCTGCGCGAACGGCAGGTGCTCGAAGGTGTGGCCGAAGGATACACCAATCAGGAAATAGCCGACCACCTCGGACTTAGCCTCCAGACTATCAAAAGCTACCACAAAAGCCTCAACCAGAAAATAGACGCCAACAACCCTACCGAACTGGTGAAAAAAGCTATCGAAATGGGAGAGATAAAAAGAAGAATGCACCCCTGACCCTTCCCGATTACTCTAAAACGCCACTGCAGGGAATGGAATGACAGAAAAAAACGGTCGTTTATTTTATACACTTTAGCCTGTCGCTGCTTCCGGGATAGCGAAGCGAAGCGTTATTTGCCTGAACTGTCCTGCCTTAACCGATGTATTTGAATACGGAGACCACGAAAAAACATGCTGTACTGTTAACGAAATTCAAAGCTTATTACCTATTTTTGCATATAGAAGAAACGACGGTTTTTTCTATGCCTGAAAAGGCGCATCCATCGCTTGCACAATCGAACTACACGTTTCAACACCTAATACTTACTGCAACACATGAAAAGAACCATCTGTATACTCACATTATCTGGCTCCACTCCTGCCATGCAGGCGCAGACAAATATTGACAATCTGGTAAACATCCTGAATGCACAGACACTCACGTCCGTCATCCTGCTGCTTGCTTTCGGAGTCCTGTTCTTCATCCACAGGTTTAATGTACAGAAACGACGGCTGGCCGAGCAGCAGGTCAGGCAACTTGAGCAGGAGAATCAACTGGTAGCCGCACAGGCCGTACTCGAAGGCGAAAACGCCGAACGGTCGCGACTGGCGCGCGACCTGCATGACGGACTGGGCAGTATGCTCTCACTTATCAGGATAAAGCTCAAAGACGTTAACCCGTCTTCCACAACAGAAGCCAAAGCGGCCGAAAGCCTTGCCAATGCGCTTAATATAGTAGATGAATCCATCACCGAACTGCGCCGCGTGGCGCACCATATAATGCCCGAAGCGTTGATGCGCGGCGGACTGAGACCGTCGCTCGAAGACTTCTGCCTCGCCGTCCCCGGCGCATATTTCCAATACATCGGAGACGACGACGACCGGTTAGACTCCAGCCTGGAGATATTACTCTACCGCTGCGCCCACGAACTGGTCAATAACGCAATGAAACACGCCGGCGCCGACCGCATTGACGTCCAACTGATGATATACAACAACATGATCGCCCTCTCCGTTCATGATAACGGAGCAGGCTTCGACCCCGAAGCCATCCGCCACGGCTCAGGCCTCAGCAACATCCGCAGCCGGGTGGCAGCCGCCAGGGGAGCGCTCAGCATACACTCCATCCCCGGCTACGGCTCCGAAATAATCATAGAAATATAGGCCCCGCAGCTATCCTTTAAAACGCGCCCGTGGCGCCGCTGCATGCCCGCAGATTGTCCAATGCCCGTTTCAGGACAGAGCGCGGGCACCCGGCATTAAGCCGCATATACCCCTCTCCGCCGCAACCAAACATTGCGCCGTCATTAAGCGCCAGTCCGGCCTTATCCTTAAACAAAGCCACAAGCTCCGACTGCCCGAGTCCCAGCGCCCGGCAGTCCAGCCATATCAGGAAAGAAGCCTGCGGGCGGTACAACCGTATGGCAGGAATCTCCCTTTCAAGGTAGTCGGCAACGAATGACACGTTACCCATCACGTACGCCAGCATACGGCCCAGCCACTCCGCCCCATGCGTATAAGCAGCCGTAGTCGCTACGTAAGAGAAAATAGTCCCCTCGTTTAACTCCCTTGCCCGGAGGAAGGAAAAGAACTTATTGCGAATCTCAGGATCAGGTATAACGGCATACGAGGTAACGATACCCGCTATATTAAACGTCTTGCTTGGCGCCATAAACGTCAGGCTGCATGCAGCAGCCGTATCCGATACCATAGGGAACGGGCAATGACTGAACTGCGGATAAGCCATCTCGGCGTGTATCTCATCAGATATGACCAGTATCCCGCGCCGGGCGCATATCTCAGCCAGTCTGCCGAGCGTCTCCTTATCCCACACAACCCCTCCGGGATTATGAGGGCTGCAAAGGAGTAAAACCCTGCATCTATCGTCAATCACCGACTCCAGATGCTCCATATCCATCCGGTACTCCCCATCATCCCCCGGCTTTAGCGGGTTATTCACCACCTGCCGCCCAAGCATCTCAGGCACCAGGCGGAAGGGATGATACACCGGCGGCTGTATTATCACACTGTCGCCCGGCTGTGTAAAGCAATCCAGCGCAAAAGCTATTCCCTTGACAATGCCGGGGATATAGCACAGCCACTCGCGTCTTACCTCCCAGTGATGCCTGTAATTCTGCCAGTCGATAATACTCTCGTAGTAAGCATCCGGTGCAAAAGTATATCCGAACACCTCATGTTCACAGCGTTTTCTTATGGCGTTTACGATAAAGTCGGGTGTGCGGAAATCCATATCGGCCACCCATAAAGGAATTAAGTCGGCGTTCCCATAACGCTCTTTCAGCAAATCAACTTTCAGGCAGTTAGTATTGCGCCGGTCAACAATCTCGTCAAAATTATAAGTACTGGATTCCATCATTATAACTTATGTTTTTATGGTTTATAATGCGTCAAATATACATCAAATAATCAAACCGGCAGGACTGCACTGACGAGCCCTGCGGGCGTACGGATTACTGCACCCGCCAGGCCAATGCCGGCTACCACACCGGACTCAGGTTATCCCAAACTCCTGAAACAGCTTCCTTCCTGTCTGCCCCGTTTTTGGCAGGGCGCTTACCTGACGCCTGGTAAGGTGCTTACCAAGGGCTGGTAAGGTGTTTACCAAGGGCTGGTAAGGTGCTTACCAGGGGCTGGTAAGGTGCTTACCAAAGGCCTGGTAAAGTGCTTGCCAAAAGTCCCGGTAAATACCTCGCCGGGGAACTAATTGCTGCGGCGCATCACCGCCGCCGTCACTGGCGGAGAGAGGGCCGGTTACGCGCCTTAGTTCGACATAAGAGAAACCCCCGCTCAAGCGGCGCCACGTGTGCGTCTTCAGGAGCGCCTCCTTATCCCGCCGGACTCAGCTTTTTACCCGGTGTTTTTTTGAAGGTGCTTCATAGCCCTTATGAAGGTGCTTCATAAGCTCCTATGAAGATGCTTCATAAGGCCCTATGAAGGTCCTTCATAAGGGCTATGAAGGTCCTTCAAAAATGCTGGTGAAGCGCCTTATTAAGCGTTAGTGAAGTATCTTCTTAAGTATTAGTGAAATACCCTGCCTGATCCCTCGTCGTCGTCATCAGCAGTGACGACGACGAGGGCAGGTGGTTGATTTTCGGACATAGAAAACCCGGGGTAATATTATCGCAGGGGTCTGCGATAACTTATCTCCCACCCCTGCGATAGCAGGCGTTCCCCCACGGGGCGGAAGGCGTCAGGGGAGGCGGTGCTGAAAGAGGCGGGAGACGGACTTCTGATAGTCGTTCTCCAGCCGTATGTAACTCTGCAGACTGTCGTAGTAGGTGGATATTTCCACGAAGTATTCTATCATCGTGATATTGCCTGACGCGAGGGCTTTGTTCAATAACGGGAGGTTGCCCTGATCGTCGAACAATTGCTCGTAACGGTTCATGGATTCCCTGAGCGAGAGGGTGGTGCGGTAGTGTTGCAGCAGTTCGCTCCTGGTTCGGAGGACGGCGTTGTCGTACCGTAGCCGGGTGTAGACGGTCTCCGTACGCGCCTGCTGCACTTTGCGGCGGTTGGAGAAGACGGGAAACTTCAGTCCGACCAGGAAACCGCTGAAACGCTCGCCCCTTGCGGCGGTATTCAACTGGTAGCCCAGTTCCATCGAAGGGAGCCACCCGGCGCGGCTGACGCTGAGGGCCTGCCCGGCCGCGGTCTGCTCATTGCGCAGGGCCCTGAGTTCAGGGTCGGCCCCGGAGACCTCGGCGTAGAGGTCTTCGAATGAAGCCGTATCCCCTCCGTCGGGCAAAGGCTCGTAGCTGTCGGCGACGAAGGCCGGCGGGATGCCGCCGTTGAGGGCTTCCAGCTCTCTCTCCCCGGCCTCTATGGCGAGGGCGTTGCGCCGTGACAGGGTCTCTACGTTCAGCAGTTCGAGGCTTATTTTGTTTGCTTCGAGCCGGTTGGCATCGCCCGTTTCCAGCCGGCGGGCGTATAGCTTCTCAAGCTCCAGGGCGTTGGTGAGGCGGCCGGCAAGCAGTTCCCTCTCCTTGCGCAGCATTATAAGGTCAAGGCAGATATCTTTGGCGTTCAGAAGTATCTGCCGGCGCAGGCTGGCCTGCCACAGGTCGAGGCTTTGAGACTTTGACCTGGCAAGGCGGCTGCGTCCGGCATAAAGGGAGGGGAAGTCGAATGATTGTGAGGCGACCAGTTCGCCGTTTATCCCCAGCCCTTCCCTGTTGCCGTACTGGCGGGTGTAGGATACCTGGGGATCGGGAAGGGCGTTGGCGGCTGCGTACTGTGATTTGAGGATGAGGGATTGCTGATCGTTCATCTTCAGTTCTTTGTTATTAATGCCGACCGAAAGCAACACGTCCTGCACCCCGATGGCGGGAGACTGGGCGTGGCTGCCGGCTGCCGGCATAAAGGCTAATGCGGCACATTGGACGAGTATCCCGAAGGGATGTCTGACTATTATCTTCATATTTTCTTTATTTACTTGTCAGGTGTAACTTGTTACTGTACAGATAGACTATTGGGATGACGAAGCCGTTGAGGAAGGTAGACGTAAGAAGTCCGCCAAGTATAACGATGGCCATCGGGCTTTGTATCTCGTTGCCGGGCAGGTGTCCGCGCAAAGCCAGCGGGACGAGGGCCAGGGCGGCTGTGAGCGCCGTCATCAGTATAGGGTTGAGACGGTCGAGCGAGCCCTGGATGATGGCGGCTTTGCGTTCCATCCCTTCGCTTATAAGATGCTTGTAATGGCTTACAAGGAGCATCCCGTTACGGGTGGCGATGCCGAAGAGCGAGATGAATCCTATGATGGCCGGTATGCTTATCTCTCCGCGCGTCAGCCAGAGTATGAATACTCCGCCTATCAGCGCCAGGGGAAGGTTAAGGAGGATAATGCAGCTCTCGGAAGCGTCTTTGAATTCGTTGAAGAGGAGGAGGAAGATGACCAGGAGCGATAGGATGGAGGTTAGCGCGAGGGTGCGGCCGGCCGACTGCTCGCTCTCGAACTGTCCGCCCAGTTCTATATGGTATCCTTCGGGCAGGGAGGGGGTGATCCGGGCGTCGATGCGCGAGCGGATGTCGTTGACCACCCCGCGCAGGTCGCGCCCCGATACATTGGCCGAGACGACCAGTTTGCGCTGTGCGTTCTCGCGGTTGATAGTATTCGGTCCTCCGGTAGAACGTATATCAACTACGTAGGATAGTGGGATCTTACCGCCTCCTGCGGGGACGTCAAGCATGAGGTCGCCTATTTCTTCTATGCCCCGGCGGTTTTCGTCGGCTACCTTCATGGTGAGGTCAAAGTACTTCCCCTCGTCGTAAACCTGACTTACTGCCTCGCCGCCCAGCATGACGCTGAGGTATTCTTCAAGTTCGGGAAGCGTGACGCCGTAACGCGCCAGCAGTTCGCGCCGCGGAGAAATCGTCAGTTGAGGACGTTCTGTCTGCTGCTCCACGTTGAGGTCGGCAATGCCCTCGACGCCGGCGATACCCGCCTGTATCTGCTTTCCGATGGAATACATACGGTTAAGGTCGGAGCCGAAGACCTTGATAGCTATATTGGCTTTCGTGCCCGACAGCATTGCGTCTATGCGGTGAGATATGGGCTGCCCTATCTCAATATTCACACCTGAGATGGAGGATAGCCTGCGCCTGACGTCGTCCATCACCTCCTCGCGGCTCCGGTCTTTCAGAATGAAGGGAGCTTCTATCTCCGACTCGTTTACGCCCAGGGCATGCTCGTCAAGCTCCGCTCTGCCGGTCTTGCGCGCCAGTGTCTGCACCTCCGGCACCTGCATCAGGAGGGCCTCCGCCCGCCTGCCGATACGGTCTGATTCTTCGAGCGAGATGCCCGGCATGGTGCTTACGTTTATGGTGAACGACCCTTCGTTGAAGGGAGGCAGGAAGTCGCGCCCCAGCGTCGTGAACACTATGATGGATGCGACCGTGAGGGCAAACGTGCCGCCAAGTACTATCGCTTTCTTCTCTATCGCCTTGTGCAGCATGGCTGAATAGACGCCTTTAAGCCTGCGGGCTACGAAGGATTCGCGGAAATTACCCTTCCCGCCCTTACCCAGCAGGAGGCTGCAAAGGGCAGGCGTGAGTGTAAGGGCTACCACCGTGGAGGCAAACAAAGCTACGATGAAGGCTACACCGAGCGGTGCGAGCATCCGCCCTTCCATGCCGCTGAGGAAGAAGAGGGGGACGAAGCTGACGATGATTATCAGCGTAGAGTTCAATATCGGCAGGCGCACCTCGCACGAGGCTTCGTATATGACCTTAAGCGCCGGCAGGCGTTGGTCTTCGGATAGGGCCTGGTTCTCGCGCATACGCCTGAACACGTTTTCCACGTCTACGATGGCGTCATCCACCAGCGAGCCTATGGATATAGCCATCCCTCCGAGGCTCATCGTGTTTATGGTGAATCCCATATAATGCAACACCAGTACCGAAACGATAAGCGAGATGGGTACTGCCGTGAGCGATATTACGGTGGTGCGCACGTTCATGAGGAAGATGAAGAGTATGATAACGACAAAGAGGCTTCCTTCGAGCAAACTGTCTTTCACGTTGCGGATGGAGCTGTCTATGAAGTTGCTCTGGCGGAAGATGTCCGTAGATACGTTCACTCCGTCGGGAAGGTCTCTCTTTATCTCCTCTATCGCCCGGTCGAGCTGATCGGTGAGGAGTATAGTGCCGGTCTCCGGCTGTTTGGTCACAGTCATCAGCACCGCCGCCTTGCCTTTTTCCGAGGCGACGCCTATCTGGGGCGATTTGCTGCCGATGCCCACCGTAGCCACGTCTTCCAGCAGCACGGGGACGCCATTGGACGTCTTGACGACGCTCTTGCCCAACTCCCCGGCCTGGGCGGTGGCAAGGGCGCCGCGGACGATGTATTCATTGTCGTACCGGTAGAGGATACCTCCGCCCACGTTGCGGTTCATATCGCGGCAGGCATCCAGCGCCTCGTCCAGACTGACGCCGTAGTGCTTCATCCGTTCGGGCGATAGTAGTATCTGGTACTCCTTCATCTCACCTCCGATGACGCTCACCTGAGCCACTCCCCCGGTGGAGAGCAGGCGCGGGCGGAGAGTCCAGTCGGCCAGCGTACGCAGGTCGCGCAGGGAGACCGAGTCGGAGGTCAGTCCGATTATCATAACCTCGCCCAGTATGGACGACTGCGGGGCTATCACCGGCTTGCCGACGCCGGAGGGCATCGATCCGGCCACTACCGACAGCTTTTCAGACACTATCTGCCGGGCGCGGTATATATCCATTCCCCAGTCGAACTCTACCCAGACTACCGAGAACCCGGTTGTAGACGAGGAGCGCACGCGTCGTACGTTCATCGCTCCGTTTACCGCCGTTTCCACGGGGAAGGAGATCAGCCGTTCCACCTCTTCGGGAGCAAGTCCGCCTGCCTCGGTCAGCACGACGACGGTAGGGGCGTTCAGGTCGGGGAACACGTCCACGTCGGTATTCACCGCGCAGTACGTTCCCCATATCATAATCAGCAATCCGCAAACCAGCACTGCCATGCGATTATGCAGTGCGTAATGAATTATCTTATTTAGCATGGCTGTCGGTTTTAATGATGATGATCCGGTAGGGCGTTTGAAGCCGAGGCCAGCTTAAGATGATAAGCTCCTTCGGTGACGACGACGTCCCCGGCTCTCAGTCCTGAGAGTATCTGCACGTCGGAGCCATTGTCCGCTCCACGGCTTACGGCCTGTTTACGGTAGCAATCCCCGTCCTCGTCATCCTCGCGGATGAAGACGGAGAACACACCCTGCTCTTCAATGAGTGAAGTGATCGGGACAGAGATGGCATCGGGTATAGCCGACGTCATAAGGTAAGCTTCCACGTACCCGCCGGGCAGGATAGCGCCCTTGTTGTCAAACTCGAATGTCACCGGTATGTAAAACATGTCCGGATCCATAGACCTGGCATACGACAACACTCGCCCGTTGAGGTCAGACAGGCGGTAGAGCTTGTCGTCATAGGGCGTCTTGAAGGATGCGCTCTGTATTGCGGGCAGACTGCCGTAGTATTTCTCCGACAGTTCCACGCGCAGTTGGAGCCGGCTGTTCTGCGACACGGTGGCCAGCGGACTGCCGGTTTCCACATAATCGCCTTCCTTTACACGCAGGTTCTTCAGGTATCCGCCGATGGGCGAGCAAATATCCACGCCGCCGTTCCCGGCGTCTCCTATGGCGGCGAAGGCTGTTTTAGCCATCTCGTAGTCGGATACGGCCTGGTTGAAGTCCTTCTCAGAGATGATGCGGTCTTTTATTAATACCTGCGCCCTGTCGTACTCGCTTTTCGCCCTTTCGTAAACGGCGCGTGTACGTGTGGCGATATCGCCGTCGGCCAGACTGCCGGTGACCAGTGATAGTACGGCCTGTCCCTTCCTCACCGCCGCGCCTTCGATGAAGGCTGACTTTTTAAGCGATACTATTCCGGAGAATGTAGCGACAAGGGTTTGCTCGTCGCCCTGGGCTGCCAGTATGCGCCCGCTGGTTTTTATGGCCCTGGCGAATGGCGCCGGTTCAACTATCTGCGTCCTCAGGCCCACGGCCGCTGCTTTTTCCTCATCAAATTCGAAGGTTGAATGTTGTGCTTCTCCTGCGTCATGTTCGCGCCCTTCCTGTTGCGGACGGGAGCCTCCTCCACATGCAACAAGCAGGCATGCGCAGAAGACAGTAAATATCTTTGTCATATTGAAAACTTTAATTGAATAATGAAAGAATACCGGCAAGTGGTGTAGTAGTAAGCGTGGCGGGTAAAGGTATGATCATTGTCCGCCTGCCGGTGTGGTTATCTCACGCCGCCTCTGTTTTCAATCAGCAAAGGGGAGGAGCGCGCAATCCTGCGGCCGCAGGCGCCCAGACGCTGTGCAATGACTCTGCGTACAGGGCTTTTCCGGCTTCAGTGTCTTTGTCGCCGGGTAGTGGTAAGGTGGGATTTATATAATCGAAAAGAGTGTACAGGGGAAATAATAATAAGGAGAGGTTGTCATGGGTTTCGGAAGCGTGTTTGCTTAGTGACGCAGAGTTGAAAGCGATAGTATGTCCGTTACATTCGCAGCTGTGGTGTTCTTCGGCTTCACCGTTGTCTTCACCCGCTGCATTACTATCCTCCCAGAAAAAGACACAGGGCATACCGTCTTCGTGGTGGTGATGAGGCACGACGACTGTCAGTAACAGTATACACCCTGATACCAGCATAAAGAGGTTAAGCCATTTTTCGCGTCTTGTTTTCATAATGCGCCCAAAGGTAGTGTTTCTTTTAAATAACAGTTCCGCTTTTAGGTTTATTAAGTGTATCAGGCGATTAAAGCAAAGCCGTCCGGACGCATGAAGATCATCCCTCGTGGCGTCGGGGGGCGGCCCGGTGCAAAAAGAACGGAACGCACCGCATTGTTGCGGGCATCCCGTTCGTGTTTAACGGCATTACAACAAACTGTAGATTTTAGGATAGAAAAAATTGTATTTTCTATTTATGTAATTAGTTAAATGTTTCAAGTATTCTCCACAATAACATCAGAGCTGAAACTATTAAAGAAAGACAAGTAACAATATAAGATCTACGAGCAGTACTCTTTGTTACAGCTATATTTACATGATCCTTAAAATCATCTATGCCTTTAATTTGAATTAGTTTGTAAGAACAAACCCAACAAGGGCGCCATAAACGTAAAACACATTTACCTTCTTGCTTCAAATGACATTTATTATTTTCCATTTTCTAATGATTTAAATACGTTATTAACTCTTTCATGCTGTTCATACCTGATGTCAAATTTCTTACCCCAATAATCAACAAGCTGATTGTTGATTTTAAAATATTTATTTCTTTTATGATTGTTATTATATAAAGGGAAGAGTGACTGTATTCCCGCTTTCGTATACTTGTATGCCGGATAATAATTGTAGTCGTAATGTATCAGGTTATTCCATACATCGTATACTGTGATTCGTAGTTGCTTTTTAGGGACTTTTCTGAATTGCAGACAATAACGACAGAATATCAATATGTCTTTCCTCAAAAAGGATACTTTTACATCCGCAAGGTGATATTTTTTTTTACTATATTTATTATTTATTTTCATCTTTGTTTTTCATTTTTGCTTCATTTCCAATATATGGCCCATACACTTTTGTCATTATCGACACCTTAGAACTACCATATTCCTCAATATATTCCGGCCATTTTGATATGTCCTTAAGGTAGTATAATCCTTTATCAGATATTTTATATTGCACCGCTGTAACATAAGTATTTTCGCTCATTCTGAACAGTTCATCGGCATTATCTTTTGCATAAGTAAAATCATAGGACAAAAGGAGACGATGGCGTTTACGAGCCATGATCCGTAAGGCATATTCAATTTTTTCATCTGTATGACCTACATCGTTTAATTGCTCTTTAAATCTTGGGTCACGATTATCCCGATATATTTGCATAGCCTCCAACACATTCAGATAAAGAGAATTTCCTCTGCTATTTTTATATTTATGTAAGTTAAAAAAATGATAATGGTTTTGATCATTATCAGAATGGTCATCGTCAGGATCTGCAAGGAACATTTTGATTATATCTTTTCGTGGAATTACTTTTCTTCCGCTCTCATCTTCACCAGCTAAATTTTTGTAATTTTTAATAATAAAGTTCAAACTTCTTATTGCTATTATGAATATTTCTCTCAGATCTTCCAATGATATTTTTCTCATAAAAACAACATATTCATCTGTAAACGGGTATTTTATAGAAACTAAATTATCCAGGTTTTTTACCCCTAATTTTTCCAATAATTTTCGATATGGTTTATTTTTAGATCGTAATAGTTTTAAACGGTCTATTAAGTACTCAAAGACACCATCTTTTGGCGTGGTTTCAGGTACTAATAATATTGGAGCTAATCTCGTGGCAAGAATACTGTGTAATTCCATGGAACGGGCCTTAATATTTTTTGGTGTATGTACAAACAGATTGGCATAAGTCCCATCATTACGGATAATGGTATTACATAAAGGAGGTCTAACGCACATAAAAATGCTTATATTTTTCCCGTGTGCGTAAGGTTTTAGAAATTGCAAAATAGGAAATAATTCATCTTTTTCTGCATAGTCTAAATCATCCACAAAAACTAAAGGCTGCTTGCTCTTTTTCCCCTCTTTTATTAACTTCTCAAAAGATTCCTGAATAATAAAAAGATTGTTATTAATATTTGCAATTTTATTATCAACTTGAGAACTAATACTAAAGTCCATTTTATCGAAATATTCAGTCATTACAGCAATAAATTTCATTTTTACACCTAGTAGTTTATCATCGGTGGGAATAGTTCTGAAGTCTATCATAGTAGGATACAATTTATATTTCTCCAACATTGGAGTGTCATAAAAAAGTCGATGAATAAAATTACTTTTCCCTACACCTGCATGACCAATAAAAAGAATGTTATCTCCAGTCGTATACATATTCTCTGCAACTGTTTTAAACTCCATCAATTCCTGTATTCGATTGTGGAATAATTCAAAAAACAGATTAACATTTTCTCTTGCATACACTGTCGCTATATCGACAAAGGCACGGGAGAAAAAAGTTGAGTAGTTGTCTAATTGCGCTTGCATTTTCTCTTCATCAGAAATTTCTCCATTAGTCTGTTTTTCCTGATTAGTGTCGTCTTTTTTCATTTTCATTTTTTGTTATTGTTAAAAAATCAATTTTGTACTAAAGAATTCAATTACTCTGTATCAACCCACGACAGTCTACCAATATTCTTAGCACTTGGTTGTTATCTGTTGCGAATTGTTTTGCAGGCGCAACGGATGCGTCCTGCAAACATTCAACCCGGAGTTGACCGAGCTGTCAACCCTGCATTGACCGAACTGTCAACTCAGCATTGACCGGGCTGTCAACACGGTATTGACAGAGGTGTCAATACGGCATTGACTTAGGTGTCAACACAGGGTTGGCACCTAAGTCAACCCTGTGTTGAATGTTTCCCGTTCGTCATGCGAATGTCAGTACCTGGTCAAAAGTGATACTGCGGGGCTCTTTCAGGATGTAGCCCACGGTGTACTGTGTGATTATTTCCAACGTACAGGTCGAACTCATTGGAACCGACGGTATGACGACCATAAGTTCCGAAGGGTTGTTGATCACTATGTCCGTAGGATCGACCTTCACAGTAGCGCCGCTGTCGCCGTGGAAATAGACGCCTATCGAGTCGTATTTGCCGTCGCCGGCGATTTTCAGCCTGCTGCCGCTTATGCGGAGGTTGCGGTCGACGGTGAGAAGGTTGTTTATTGACCCGGTCTTGACGTCGAGCACCTGGGCGATGTACCCGTCGGTATTGGGAGCCCCCTGTATCTCTACCGTGATGCTGGGGATTTCTTTACGCATAAGGGCGCCCTGGTGAAACTCAAAGATGATGGTGTGCTTGTCGGGGTCGTACTGACCGAGTGGGTTGTTGACCACTCCCTTTACGTTTACCGAGGCTGTGAACCATCCGGTGTTGATAGAATAACCGTCGCAGAGCTGGTAACCCATCTCCTTAAGCCACAGTTCTACGGCATGCTCCATAGCGGCGGCCGTTACGTCCGCCCCTCCGCGGGAGACGGCGATCTCACATACTTCGCTGATATTGAGCGAACGATCCGCAATTACACGGATGGAATAGTCATCAGGGTCTTCGGTGAGATAGTTCTTGTACAGGTTTGCCCTGATCTTGTGAAAGATGTTTGACATAACTAAAAAAAAATAAAAGGTTAGTATTATTGATTAAAAAAAAGAAACCCGCCTGCAGAAGATGAATATCTTCCAACGGACGGGTTATATGTTTTTCAGTAAAAGAGGACAGAGAAAACAGAGCTGTCCCTGCTTGCTTTATTGATTGATTTTTGCTAAGCACGTACGCGCGCACGTGTGTGTGTGTGTGTGTGTGGTGTGTCAAGAGTCGGATAGCTATTAACTAACCGTAAAGGGCCGGGAACACAGATGGATGTCATTATGATTTAAGCTGAGTTAAAATTAACGGATGCAAACATAATTATTTTTTTTGTAAAAGCAATACGTCCGCAATGTAAAATGATATGTCACATATAAAATACACCATCCCTTGCAGCGCTTTCGCTTCGCTCGCAAATAACGGCACAGAGGCAGCAACAAAGTCTAATGGGCTGTGTGCAACCGCCTGGCAGGGATGCGCACGACCGGTTGGGCGGCCGGGGAGCGGCGCAACCGTGGCGGTTTTTTTCGTTTGTATGGATGTAATTTGTACTTTTGGCTGATTTATTGGAGGCAAAAAATGAGAAGTCTATATGTTATATTTTTATTTTTACTGACAGCTGCCGGGACTGCGGCGCAGAATGGGGGCGAGGTTTTTACTTTTTTGCGCTATCCGTCCTCGGCAAGGGTTAATGCTCTGGGTGGGAGTAATGTCTCGCTCGTGGAACGCGACCCCTCGCTGGTTTTTCATAACCCTGCGCTGTCCGGCGCTGAGATGGACGGGATGGTGAACCTCAATTATATGAACTTCTCCGCCGGGGTACGCTTTGGAAGCGCCCTTTATACCCGTGCTCTGGGCGAGACGGGGGCCTGGAGCGTGGGCGCCGCCTATATGAGTTACGGTAATTTCAGGCAGACGACGCCGGAGAATACCGTGACGGGCCAGTTCTCGGTGGAGGATATAAGTCTGAACGCCATGTACTCCCACAACCTGTCTGAACGCTGGAGGGGAGGGATAGCCATTAAGTTCCTCTATTCGTCGCTGGAGAGCTACACCTCTATCGGACTTGCGGCGGATGCGGGACTGAGCTATTACGATGAGGAGAGGAATTTTTCGGCCGGTATAGCCCTCAAACATGCCGGTGCGCAGTTGAAGGCTTATTATGACGAGCGGCAGCCGTTGCCCTGGGACATACAGGCGGGCTTCAGTAAAAGGCTGGAACATGCTCCTTTCAGGCTGTCGCTTACGGCGGCGTACCTTACTTCATGGGATATGGGCTTTTTTAAGCATTTTGTTGCCGGGGTGGACTTTACGCCTTCGGATAACTTCTGGCTCGGTGTGGGCTTCAACCCCAAGATAAACGCCGACATGAAATTGCAGAGCGGTAACTCCCTGGGCGGCTTCTCGGCCGGAGGGGGAGTGAGGATAAAAGTCTTTGACGTCGGAGTGTCGGTAGTCCGCTATCATCCGTCGGCCCTGTCTGCGATGCTGTCGCTTTCCGTTACACTGTAAGGCCGCCCCGCGGGCGGTTATTCTGCACTGTTGCAGATGAGCAGCCGTAGATGCGCTGTATTATATCTACCACTTTCATACCTTCAAGTACGTTTGTTGTTATCGGTTCGCCGGAACCTCCGGCGAGGACGTTTACTACGTTGCGGATGACGTAATGGTGGTTTTGCGCCGAGCCTTTGTACGGGCCGTAGTCGTTGCCGGGATTGGTAGGCGGCAGGCAGGGCATGTCGTAGTCTTTTACGTGGCAGTATACGACCTTGTCCATGTATTGGCCGCCTATTTTGACGCTGCCGTTACGGGCCACCACCAGCATGCTGCTCTCCATGTTCGTGTCCCATACGGACGTGGAATAGCAGAGGGATCCGATGCCTCCGCCGGTGAAGCGGAAGTTTATCATGCCCGAATCTTCAAAGTCGGTGAGGGCGGCATGGTTGAAATCGGCAAACCGGGCCTGTATATCGGTTATGTCGCCGAACAGCCAGTACATTATGTCGATGAAGTGTGAGAATTGCGTGAAGAGCGTGCCCCCGTCCAGCTTTGCGTCGCCGTGCCATCCGCCCGGTTTGTAATAGCGTTCGTCACGATTCCAGTAGCAGTTGAGCTGGACCATATAAATATCTCCCAGCCTGCCCGACTCTATCATCTCTTTTATCCATACAGAGGGCGGGGAGTAGCGGTTTTGCATCACACAGAAGGCTTGTCTGCGGTGTTTGAGGGCGGCGTAGACCACCTTTTCGGCATCGGCGCGCGTCAGGGCCACAGGTTTTTCTATAACTACATGGTAGCCCGCTTCAATGGCCTGGACGGCCATCGAAGCATGCAGGCCGTTGGGCGTGCAGATATTGACCACGTCGGCCGGAAGTCCGGCCGCAAGCATGGCGGAGTAATCGCTGAAGAATGGTACGTGATAGTCGTCGAGGCCAAGCTCCCTGGCGGGAAGGACGTCGCAAAGGGCGACCAGTCCGGCCCCTTCGTCGCGGAGGATCATCTCTGCATGACGCTTGCCGATATGTCCGCAACCGGCTACTGCGAAGTTTATCCTCTTCATATATGGCGCTTATTTAAGCAACGCGTCGGGCGAGAGGTTATCTTTCTCGATGTCTTTGAAGTAATTGTAAGTGCCGACCTTAAGCTCGGCGCATGCCGCTTCGTCGGCGACTATGATGCCCCTGGGATGCATCTGGAGGGCGGTGATGGTCCACATCTGGCTGACGGCCCCTTCGACTGCCTGCTGAAGCGCGCGCGCCTTGTTATGCCCGTTCACCAGAATAAGCACCTCTCTGGCGTCCATAACAGTGCCCACGCCTACGGTGAGGGCGGTCTTGGGCACTTTGTTCACGTCGTTGCCGAAGAAGCGCGAATTGGCGATGATGGTATCCGTTGTCAGGGTCTTGACCCGTGTGCGGGATGTAAGCGAGGAAGCGGGCTCGTTGAAAGCGATATGTCCGTCGGGGCCTATACCGCCGAGGAAGAGGTCGATGCCTCCGGCGGCTTTCATGGCGGCTTCATATTCATAGCATTCTTTTTCCAAATCAGCCGCATTGCCGTTAAGGATATGTACGTTTCCGCCGGGAATGTCTATATGGCTGAAGAGATTTTTCCACATGAACGAGTGGTAGCTCTCGGGATGATCCTGCGGTAGTCCCACGTATTCATCCATATTAAAGGTTACGACGTGGCGGAAGGATACCTGTCCCTGCTTATACAGTTCGACAAGGTTGCGGTACATGCCTACGGGCGATGAGCCGGTGGGCAATCCCAGTACGAAGGGCTTCCCTTCCCTGGGATTTGCCTTCCTTATGCGGGCGGCCACGTAACGCGCCGCCCAGCGGGAAAGCAGTTCGTAATCAGGTTCGATTATCAGTCTCATATTTTCTGTACTATTTTGGTGTTTATGCTTCTTTCAGTCTGTCCGCCACGGCTTTTCCCAGTCTCAGGCAGGCCTCGTATTTGTCTTCCGACATCCCCTGCTTCTGCTCTACCGGTTCGCCGGCCACTTCCCAGTTCATCTTTTCGGCAAAGGCGGCGAGCCGTTTCAGCGAGGCTCCAGCCCAGGTAAATGAGCCTAAGTAGCCGAAGATACGCTTTTTCACTTCCCGTATCTCTATCTTGCTCAGTAGCGATTCCACTTCGGGGAACAGTTGGTTGCTGTACGTAGGGCTGCCTATGATCAGGCCTTTGTACCTGAAGACGTCTCTCAGGATATAAGAAGCGTGGCTTTTGCTTACGTTGTGCATCGCTATATTGCGCACTCCGTTTTCCGACAGCGCTGAGGCGATGGCCTCGGCCATTTGTTCGGTATGGCCGTACATGCTTCCGTAGGCTATCGTCACCCCTTCTTCGCCTTCGTAGCGGCTCAGGCGGTTGTAGACGGAGACGGCATCCGTCAGGCGTTCGCGCCATACGGGGCCGTGCGTGGAGCAGATGGTTTGCACATCCAGTCCGGACAGCTTCTGAAGAGCCTTCTGCACCGGGTTCCCATACTTCCCGACAATATTGGCGTAATAGCGCACCATCTCATCCATAAAGGGGGATACGTTCATCTGCGCGTCTACTACGCCACCGTCGAGCGTGCCGTATGTGCCGAAGGCGTCAGCCGAGAAGAGCGTCTTCTCCTTCGGGTCATAGGTGAACATCACTTCGGGCCAGTGTACCATCGGCGCCATATAGAAATGCAACGCCCGGCTTCCGATGTCGAGCGTATCTCCTTCCTTCACTTCATGGAGGCCGGTCGTGATGTTGTGGTAACCTTCCAGCATGCCGAAGGTCTTACTGTTGCCTACGATCTTTACGCCGGGATACTGCTGCCTGAGCAACCGTATACTACCTGAATGGTCAGGCTCCATATGGTCTACTATAAGATAGTCCAGCGGACGGCCGTTGAGGGCGCGGGCTGTTTTTTTCAGGAAAACGTCCGAGTAGCATACGTCTACCGTGTCGATTAATACGGTTTTATCGTCAAGGATCAGATAGGCGTTATAGGATACGCCGGAGGGCAGTGGCCACAGGTTTTCAAACAATTCTTTCTGGCGGTCGTTTACGCCAACATAAAACAGGTTATTTGCTATTTCTCTTGGGTTCATATGTTTTGTTTTTCTTGTTAAGGGCGCGCCATACAAAATACAGGCCTGCCAGCACAAAGGGTATGCTGAGTAACTGTCCCATATTTAAAAGCATATTGGCTTCAAACTCTTCCTGATCGTTTTTAAGGAACTCGATGAAGAAGCGCGCGCCAAAGATGCAAATCATAAATACGCCAAAGATAAGTCCCTCTTTCCTGTATGCATTTTTCCTGAAATACAACCACATGCAGAGGACAAAGGTCAGGAGGTAGCACACTGCTTCGTACAGTCCCGTGGGGTGGCTCGGGGCGCTGAATACAGGCTCTGCCCCTCTTTTCCATGCGTTGAGGTTCTCAATGAAGCGGAATCCCCAGGGTTTGTCAGTCACATGTCCGTATACCTCGTGATTCATAAGGTTCCCCAGGCGGATAAATGCCGCTACCAGTCCGGTAGGTACGACCAGTTTATCGAAAGTCCAGAGCATGCTTTTATGAGACACGCGTTTAGAATAGAAATAGACGGCGATTATGATGCCCAGCGTCCCGCCGTGGCTCGCCAGTCCGCCTTCCCATATCAGAAATATTTCTCCGGGATGCTCCAGGTAATAGCTTGGATTGTAGAATAAGATATGCCCTAAGCGGGCGCCTATTATAGTCCCGATAACGGTGTACATCAGAAGGGAGTCGATCCAGTTTTGCGGCAGTTTCTCGTTCTTCCACATCCGCGCTACAATCCAGTAACCGATAGCGAAACCGACAGCAAAGGCCAATCCATACCAGCGTATTTCGCGCGACCCGATACTGAATATGGCAGGGTCGGCCGTCCAGGTAATATATTCTAACATAGCTTCACTAAATTAACAGGTTAAATACAGAAATGTACCAAATGGTGGCAAAGGTAATCATTCCACAAAGACTGGCAAGAACCGGGCCGTATGGCCGGATAAATTTTATTCCGGCGTTAGTCCGCCACAAGAACGCTGCTTATCTGCGCACGTCAGTATGTTCCATGATGCAGGGCGGCCATTGGCGTTATTGGAAAGAGATGTAGACCGATAGCCTTTCGAGGTCGGATTCGGTGAATTCTTCCAACAGGCGTAGATTCTCCCAGCCGGTGAGACGTCCTTTCCGGCGGAATAGCTGCTGTATGGCGCGCGCCTGCCTGTATGTGATGTAGGGGTGCTTTGACAGAGAATCGGAAGGGAGATAATTTACCGGCAGTCTGGCGATGAAAGAGGTATCGGCATGAAACCAGCTCTCCAGCGAGAGATAGCGTTCTTCGTCTATTCCGTACACCTCCCTGAGCTGTCCAACGTGATAGAAGCCGCCAAGCAAAGTCCTGTATTTTACTATACGGCCGGCGAAAACACTACCTATGCCGGGGACTTTTTTCAGTGTCGCAGTATCCGCCGTATTCAGTTCGACCACGGTTCCGGCCGGGAATTTCTCCTGTCGGGGAAAAGAAGATGTCCGTGCCTGCCGGCGTGCAGGAGTTTTTTCTGTCGTTGGCAGTGGCGTTGCAATCTTACGGGTAGTATCTATCGGAATGGGTGTGGGAGCGTTTTCCGGGTTTACGATATAGCGGGGCTGCTCTTCTGTGACAGCGCCTTCTCTGTATTTGTCGGCGACGATCAGCAATATGCCTCCAACGGCAATAAGCAATAGCAATAATGTGAGCGCTCTCCTTTCTCCTTTGGAGAAGTATAATAAATCACGCCAGTTCATATATTAAGGTTTTTAAAAGGTGTAATAATTCATTTTTGGATATCTGCGCCGCAAAAATATTAAATAAAAAGACATCCGCCATAGGCTTTCGGAGAACTATCCCGCCGTGCTCCTTAGATGTGGGTTGACAGGCACCGAGCAGGAGTTGATGGTGATTGTGAATGTCCTCAGAGTACCGTCGCAACCGTTATACACTGGAGTTACGGTAATAGTAGCCTGTCCGGCCTGGGCGGCTGTAAACTGGGGCAGGTTGCCCGTCCCGCTTGCGGCCAGACCGATAGAGGTATTGCTGTTAGTCCATTTAAACGTTGCGCCGGAAGTGGCGGAACTGAAACCCGTAGCCGGTATTACTGTGCCGTTGCATCCTGTTATGTTGTTAACGGCATTGACCGTTACCACGGGCAGTATAGTTATAAGGACAGAAGCCGTGTATACCGTTCCGCACGAACTGTTGGTCACAGCCCTGCGATAATAAGTATTTGCCGTGAGCTGTCCGGGAGAATAAGTTGCTGACGTCGCCCCTGCGATATCACTCCATGAGGAGCCGTTGGCGCTGCTTTGCCACTGATATAAGTATGTACCTGTTCCACCGCCCGGAGCAGTAGATTCCGTAAGAGCCTGCGGAGCGGTGTTGTAGCAGATGGACTGGGCGGAGCCGACAGCTCCCGCCGTCAGGTTGCCGTAGACGGTTACAGTTACCGCCTTACGGGTGTTAACTACATTTTCGCAGTAGTTGGCTCCCTCTACGCTGACGTAGTATGTCTTGCTGACTGTCAGTTGGGGAGTGGTGAAAGAAGGGCCGGTGTAGAGAGGCGTCGTTGCCGTCTGCGAGTCATACCACCGGTAGACAACGGGCGCGGTCAGGCCGGCTATTGACGAACCGGTAAGCGTTGCTGTAGTGTTATAGCAGACAGACGTCCCTGTAGTTGTGATGGTAGCGGCGACGGACTGATTTTTAACGGTGAAGCTGGTTGTAAGCGAATGAGTCTGGTTGTTTGCATCTGTCACATCCATCCTGAAGGTATACGCCCCCGGCGTAAGCGTTTTATCCCATTCAAAGTCATCCCTGGCGGAGGTTTCCTCCGTCCCGTTGATATACCATTTGAGGTGTCCGGGGGCGGAACTCACCTGGAACTGGGCAACCCCCTTGATATGGAAGGACGTTTGTCCGCAAACTACGTTACCGTCTATATCCTGATAATGTATATCGTTGATGTAAAAGGAAGGATTCAGGTTACGCCCGGCAGCTCCGGACAGATAGTAATACGATTCGTAGTCACCGATGCCATATCCCATAACCGTAAGCCCGGCAAGATTGTTGAAGTAATATGAAGCCGCCGTATTGGTCAGTTGAAGTGAGTAGAACGACAGTCCGGAGCCTGCGCCATTACCCGTTGTCCATGTGCCTCCGCTCAGTGCGGCAGGTGTTCCCGCCCCTACGGCCATCGTTGTATTGGCGCGTGTAGCCGTAGGAGTTACAACCAGGGCGTAGTGCCTTGTAAGAACCGTATTTCCCGTTGGGGCGAAAGGCGCTATGACAGCCATATCGGCAGCCTGCTCCACCGGTGGCACCCAGGCCAGGGCCGGGTCGCCTGTCACGTCTGCCAATACTGCTGTTCCATTACTCATGCCCATTAAGAATGAAGCTACGGCAACAGGCTTATCGGCTGATATATAGCATCCCCTTGTTGATAATGCTATTTCCAATTCTACAAACTGTCCGGCGTTGAGGGTGAAAGAGTTTTCATTGGCGGGGTTCTGCGCCCCGCCTCCGCCATCCGTTTTTTTAATACCACCGGTTTGTGTTACTGTTGTGCCGTTTTGCGATGCTACTATCCTCACCCGCTCTCTTCCGCGGTGTGTGACTGGCACCAGGAAGTTGTTCCCCCACGAGTTTACCGGCACCATTTGCTGATAAAGACAGTCGCAAGCATATATACCTGTTGGAATGAAAGCGCAGGAAGTATTTACATAATATGCGATAGGATGGTTGGCTGTAATGAGCCTGCCTGAAAGGTCGGCATTGTTATAGTAAGCGGAATATACCTGCCCGGCGCTTAACGTGGCTTTAGAAGTCCCGTTTTCATAAACTGTCGTATTATTTTCCGTAGCAATAACCGTATAACCATCGGCATAAGATGAATGTGAATGATACGAAACATGACGGTACTCTGTTCCCAGATTACTGACCGGTAGCACATTTGTGGCATCTGTACTTGCAGGGTATTGGTTCAGTGCATATACTGATACCGGCGTTGTAGATTGGATGCGTAGCGATTTGTTTGAAGTGCCGGTTGCATTTGAATACACATTGTTTTTTTGGGTGGCATTCAAATCGTAGGTATAGACCTGTCCGGCCGGAATGTTCAAAGTGACTGTACTTGAATTTGCCTTGAAAGTGAGGGTGACTACTGCGTTTTGGGTTGCAGCAATTCTAATTTGCATGGTAATTGTACTATATGCCATATTCGCATTATTCCCGATTGACACATAAAAATCTGTCCCCTGGGTTGTTATTTGCGCAAATGAGCTAAAAGATGTTAAGGATAAAAAGAAAGCGAAGAGTAAGGTATATTTTTTCATCACGATTGAGTTGCTGAGTTTTACTTCTGTCCATAAAATGTGTATTCATCTTTTGCCTGATGAGACGCCTCGTCATCATTGATAGCGTAATTGACGATTTGGCTCAACTGTAGTGTTCCTTCCGAAAGGATACAGTTGTAGTCTGCCATGTGCGTAGCGAATCTTACCTGTAGCGTATTGCCTTGCAGGCTATAAGTTCCTGCGCTTTGGTAACCGGCATACTCAAAAGTAACCAGGTCGTCGGCGAACGTTATCTTAACCGGAGTATGGACGAACCCGAAGGACATGTCATCGCCGGGGTAGAAGACTTTGCTCGTCGGGAGGCCGTTGTCTATTGTTTTTTTGATTTCTACCATGCTGATAGTCCAGGCGCCATGAAGGGCGGAATTTTCAGACTGGGCCAGACTCTGCAGGGGCATTGCGTAAAACAGAAGGAATGTAATGGAAAAAATTAAGTTGACTTTCATGAGTATAATTAATGTTGTAGTAAATGGCATGTTGCAGTTATCGCAAAGATGAAAAAGATTATCGCAAAGATAAAAAGATTTTCTGAAAAAGACAGTTAGCGGTAATGTTTCAAGTGGCAAACGCTAAACCTGCGCAGAAGAAAACCGCGAGGCAGGAGAGGAGTCTGGCCAATATCCCACATTTGAGACTTCCTTTTCCATCCCTCGATAGCCGCGGCTTGCAGAGAACTATCCTGCCATGCTCCTGAGATGTGGGTTGACAGGCACCGAGCAGGGGTTGATGGTGATTGTGAATGTCCTCGGAGTGCCGTCGCAACCGTTATACACTGGAGTTACGGTAATAGTCGCCTGTCCGGCCTGGGCGGCTGTAAACTGGGGCAGGTTGCCCGTTCCGCTTGCGGCCAGACCGATAGAGGTATTGCTGTT
>JAISBL010000031.1 GCA_031266215.1 Tannerellaceae bacterium
TGCCTGGCAAAGAGACAGAAACAACAGGAATGCTAAGATAAATTGGAGATTCACAAATGACAATGCCAGAATTAAATTAAAGAAGCTTTATCCGATAATATTAGATTGACATGACACTAGTGTTCGAATAAGTCTAATGATATGGTCAGTATCCCGTCTCCTCTATCTTGGAGGTTATGCGGCTGATGGCTTCGCCCAGCTTTTCTTCGGGGAGGATTATATTGAAGTCGCCCCAGAAATCTGCATCATAGGTGAAGTTGGTGTCGGCAAAGACAGTCCTTGTGCGGAGGGTCTCGTCGCGGGTGAAGCGGCTGACATCTGTGGTCTCTATCTTGCATGTGGCTATCTCAAACCATGTATGGATTGTGGTAGAGCCAAAGAATTGATTCCTTTTTCTGATCCTGAAATACAGATCTCCGCGGATGTGGTTGGCATAATATGTGCCGTTCCAGGGTTTGTATGATACGTTGTAGATCACCTGGTGGGCGGTGACGTTGAGATTTTTGCTTTTACGGGTGACCAGCATGCCGGTTGCTTTTTCCACGTGCCTGGGATGTATCTCAAACCGGGCGGATAGTAGCGCGTCGTTTTTGGCGTCCAGTATAAGCTCCCCGCGGTATAGCGGCTCGTTTATTTCTTTTTTTTGCTCAAATGAGATGATGTTGGCCGTGCGGTTGTCTATCACCGTTATGTCACTGTGCAGGTAGTTATACTGTAGCTCGTTTTCGGGCAAGAGGAAGTCGGGAAGATTCTTTACCACGTCGAGCATCAGGCTGGCGTTTATACCCGACTTTATTTTGGTTATCAGCGTGTCACGGTCTTTTTCATTGCTGATACGTCTCATTTTCAGCAGTTTCACCTGGTCGGCAGAGGTAGGGTCGGCATAGGGCGTTTTGTATATCCTGAAGATGGCTTCCGTAAGGTTGACTATTCCTTTTTTACGCTCTACGCCTTCGCGATAGAACGAGGTGAAGTAGACCGGTTCTTTGGAATAATTGGCTTCCCGGTTTGCCAGCATATCATGAAGCAGGCGAAGTGGATTGGAGAGGCGGACTACGACTTCCTGCAGTGAGATGACTCTTGGTTCCATCAGGAAGACGTGTGTCTGCCCGGTAGATAACAGGCCGGCTTCAAACTCCTGGGTCAGATAGCCTGTATGGGAGAAGGATACGGCAAAGCGGCGGAGTGAGTCGGGGAGGCGCAGGCGGAAGTCTCCGTTCAGATTGGCTACCGTGCCGATAGCGTCGGAGGGGATGCCTACGGTTGCGTAAGCGACGGGTTCACGGGTATAGCGGTCGAGCAGTGTCCCGCTTATCGTGAAGTGTCCGGCCGCGCTGTCGGAAGACAGGGTGGATGAGGTTTGCCGTCCGCCGCCCGGCGGCTGTATCAGGATGTGGCTTCCAGTTATGCGAAGGCTGAGCAGGAGGTTACCTGTTATTTCATATATAGCTTGCCTTATGGTGTATTCTCCCTTTTTCACATAGGCAGACTGTTCGTTGTTTACCACGCTGTTGTCGTATATGAAGAGGTAGCCTGAGCGCTGGGTTACTTTTTCGAGCAGTTCATAGACGGTGCCTTTTGACTTGGGGAGCCTGATCCTGCGCTCCAGCCCATCTTCATCATCCGCCCTTAACAGGTGGTGCGAGGCTGCAAGGAGGAGGAGGAACAGCCAGGCGAGGCGACGGAAGGCATATCGGCGGTGTGTGATGTTGAAGATGGGCATCATGTGTGTGTGCGGACGAAAGAGGGGTCAGGGCTCTGTTATGAGCAGCGTGTTGTTGTCTTTTTTACATAATAGATTGAGTGCAATGCATATCAGTTCTGCTACATTCTCCGGCGTAGCGTCGATAAAGGTAGCTGTTATTGTCCTGTTCTCCAATGATGGGGTTGTCTGAAGCGTGAGTTCTGATGCTTTGTTGTTGTTGATTATACGCAGAATGTTGATCAGTTTCTCGTCTTTGAACCGTATGCGTCCGTCATAGATGCTGAATGGGTTGTTGCCGGCGGTTTCTTCCGCCAGCAGGTTTCCGGATGGTGTCAGGGTGACGGTTTCGCCGGCTTGGGCGTACAGGTGTTGCCCGCTCTTTGTAGACGTTATCTTCACCTGGCCCTGTCTGACTGAGAGTTCAAAGGGATTGGAGCCGGCACTTTGCAGGTCGAATACCGTGCCAGTCACTTCTATCTGCACTGTAGGCGTAGTTATAATGAAGGGACGTCGGCTATCTCCCCTGACGTCAAACATGGCTCTTCCTTCAAGGCTTACATCTCTTTTGCCGGCTGTGGGGAAATGTTCAGGGTAATACAGCCGGGAATCGTCGGCCAGATAGACTACGGAGCCGTCTTCAAGGGCTGTGACCAGGGTTGCGTAGCCTTTTTCGTTATACAGGGCCAGGAGTGAGCCGTCTTGCTCGCTTGCGGTCTTTTGCCTTAGCATAAGCGTGACGGTTGCGACTGAGATTGCTATGACGATGGCGGCTGCCAGCCTGAGCGACGAGACGTTGAATAGTCGGCCGGGGCTTATTTCCGTGGCATCGGGGATGAGTCTGTCCTGTTGCAGGCGGGTATGCAGGCGATGCCAGGCCAGGTCTGTGTTCATATTGTTTTTTATTTGTTGAGTCATTTGCTACGTGTGTATTTCTCTATTTCTTTTCGTAGTGTTTGAAGCGCTTTGGTTATCTCGGCTTCTACCGTTTTGACTGACAGTGTCAGAGATGCTGCTATTTCTGCATATTTTTTCCCTTCGAAACGGTGCATGCTGAAGATGCGCAGACGCCGGACAGGCAGTTTATGTAGCGTACGGTTGATGAGGGTTTCCAGTTCTTTGTATTCCAATATGTCATGCGGATCGGCTGATTCGCCGGGTTCTTCTCCTGCCTGGAAAAGGATTTGACGGTGACGGTCTACTACTTCCATATGCTCGCGGTATTGAAGCGCCCGGTTGCGGACACTGCCGTACAGGTAGCTGCGGATGGAATGGAAAATGTGCAATTTCTCACGCTCTTTCCAGAATACATAGAACAGATCCTGTACGATTTCTTCAGCCACGTCCCGTCGTCCGGTTATGCCTGTGGCAAAAAGGCAGAGAGAGGTGTAGTATAGGCGGAAAATGGATTCAAACTGGCCTATATCCCCCTCTCTGATCTTTTTAAGTACGAATAAATCGTTTGACATGTACAGTAATTAAACTGTTTCAAAACTACGATAAAGAATTGAGATTTATATCTATGCGTTATTATTGTTGCTTTTTCAGTCTGTTTACGGCTGATTCCAGTGATTCGGTAGGCTCTATTATGTTGTAGGCGCCCCAGAAGTCTTCGTCCATAAAGTCTGATACCTTGTCAGACAGTGATTGATTGGGCTTGAAGGCAAGCCGGTAGGGTATGCCTGTCACATTTTCGTCGCGGCCGTCGGTTACGACCATCTCAGACAAGATGGTGTAGCTGGTGGCGAACAGCTTACGTTTCCAGTCGCACCTGAAACGTACTTCATTGCGTATGTAGCTCAGATGCGTAAGCCCTTCGCGCTCTTTGTAGGTGACGAGGAAGGATACTTCCAGCGGGCGGAAGATCAATCCATAGGGCTTTTTTTTCAGTATAGCCTCGGTGGCTTTGTTGCGGTCGTCCATGTTAAGATTGAATTCGGCGCGGGTGAAAGAAAGTCGTTCCTTGTCGATGAACAGCCTGCCGTAATAGAGGGCGTACGGCAGTATGGCCTGGGGCTGGAAGCTGATAACGTATTGCGGGCGGCTGTCGATCATCACCGATTCTTCCATCCTGAAAGCGTAGTACGAGAGCATTTCTTTGTCGAGCATGATCTCAGGATTTTTCACAATATCTACGTATATAGACAGGTTAGGGCCTCCGAGTAGCTTTACTATCAGGGTGTCGCTCTTTTTCTGGCTTAGCAACGACCGTCCTTTGAATATTTGCACCCTGTCGCGATCGACGTTCTGGTCGTAGGATGTTTTATATATATCTATTATGGCTTCGGAAATGTTTATATACCGTCGTCCTTTCTGCGCTGTTTCGCGGTAGAATCCGGTCAGAAGGTTGTTTTTCGGACTGTAGTTTTTGGCTATCCGACTTATTGCTTCCTCAATGATAAGGCGAGGTTCGCGTGCTCGTATAATAACCTCGTCGAGCATGTTGCTGTTAGACGTCATCAGAACCTGGTGGCCTGATATATCAGCGTTTTTCAGTGTGATGATCTCGTTTAGATAGCCCACATGCGATATCTCTACCGCTCTGGCTCGCAGCGATGTCTTTATCTTGATCGTGAATTCTCCATCCGAATTGGTTACCGTCCCCACGTTTGTGCCGGGAACCGATATGTTTGCGTATTCCAGGCGTCGTTTGCTCTTTTCGTCTTTCACTACGCCGCTGACAGTTATATACTGTTCGTCATCTCCGTCCGTTTCCTGCGCCTGAAGCTGGAACGCGCCCGTCAGCATAATCAAAGCCAGCAGGCTGCCCGTAAAGCGGTTGTACATTGTCTTCATAAAATATATATTTAAAGATTAATAATAAACGCTTGTCTCTGTATATTAAGATCGCCCAGACTCGAAATACCCTATGTCGGGCTTCGCCTTTTCCCCTCTGTCCGCCATTAGCCGGCGCTGATATGTAGCTGCGTTTTGCCGGTATAGCGATGAAACTATATGCATTGTCGCAGGTCATGGGAAGGGCGCTGGTTTCATCCGTTAGGGAGCTATTTAATTATTTCATGTATATTTGGGGCAACAAATGACTTAAATCAGTATTTTGTTGTACAAAGAACGATAATCATTTTAATTTACTCAATGAAAAAGAAGATAATCATACGCATTCTTGCCGGGTTGGCAATATTGACGGCAATCACTTCTGTGATTCTTTATTTTGTTTTGAAGAATGACAAACCCTGGCTGGCCTTTTACTTTGCATGTTGCGGCGGGCTGATTGTCTTTAATTTCCTTCTGTCTATATTCTTGGTTAACAAGAATTTCATAAAATAAAACCGATGTTTTTAAATAAACCAAGTGTCATATGAAACAGGTAAAAGCGGCTCTATTTGATTTTGACGGTGTGATAGTAGATACAGAGCCGATCTACGATGTTTTCTGGAATGGGGCAAGTGTTCGTTACCGCATAGGTATAGATAACTTTGCTGACGTAATCAAGGGAACGACACTGCCGGACATTATTGAGAAGTATTTTTCAGACCGCCCAACAGAAGAGGTGAGTAAACTGATAAACGAATCTGTAAAGTATGAAGCCAATATGCCGCTTCCCGCCATGCCGGGTTCCATTGAGTTTCTTCGTTTGCTGAAGGCAAACGGCGTCAGGATAGGATTAGTAACCAGTTCGGATAGGGCAAAGATAAAACGGGCTACAGCCATGCTTCGATTAGAAAATCTTTTCGATACAATTGTCACGGCCGACCGTATCACGCGTGGAAAGCCCGACCCCATGTGTTATTTGCTGGCGGCATCGGATTTAAAGCTCTCGCCGGCAGATTGTCTTGTGTTTGAAGACTCACTCAACGGCATTCAGTCTGCTCTGTCGGCAGGAATGAGGGTTATCGCTCTTAGTACGACGAATCCGGCAGATATACTGAAAAACAAGGTGTACCGGGTGATTCCAGACTTCCGTAACATCAATTTTGAACACTATCTGGAGTGGTCTGAGTGATTAATAATGAATTGTTTTCCGGAATAATTCATGTTAGGGTTTTAATCTTCGCAGTCTTTTTTGATATAAATAGTTGTGGAGATTATTTTTTTTACTTTTCTTTGCGGCCTGATTGTGAGATGTTATATGGTATAAAAAATAAAAAAGATACAGAGATGTCTAAAATTTGTCAGATTACAGGAAAAAAAGCAATGGTTGGCAACAATGTTTCCCACTCAAACAAGCGTACGAAACGGAAGTTTAATGTCAACCTGTTTACAAAAAAGTTCTACTGGGTAGAGCAGGATGCCTGGATCAGCCTGAATATTTCGGCTGCAGGCCTGCGCACAATCAATAAACTGGGTTTGGATGCAGCTATCAAAAACGCGGCTGAAAAAGGGTATCTGAACGATTAATATCGGAGGAAACAAGCAATGGCAAAGAAAGCAAAAGGCAATAGGATTCAGGTCATTCTCGAATGCACCGAACATAAAGAAAGTGGTAAGCCCGGAACTTCAAGATACATAACTACCAAGAACAGGAAAAATACGACTCAGCGATTGGAGCTGAAGAAATACAATCCTATACTTAAACGTATGACCGTTCATAAAGAAATAAAATAACAGGAGATTAGATAATGGCAAAAAAAGCAGTTGCAACATTTAAGAAAGGTGAAGGACGCACCTATTCAAAAGTGATAAAGATGGTAAAATCTCCTAAAACAGGAGCTTACATCTTTCAGGAAGAAATGGTTCCTAACGATAGCGTAAAAGATTTCTTTGCAAAATAAGAAGCACGTTATAAATAGAAATATACAGGCTACCCCACAAAAAGAGGTGGCCTTGTTTTTTGTGTCTCGCATATATTTTTCCTTGTGTTTTCACCAGCATGGTGTTTTTCTGCCTCCGTTTCTTAACCGTAGTGTTGTCTATATAAATGCAAAAACGGTATGCTAGTAAACGGAGTTCGGTATAAGAAAGTAAGCACACAGGGGTTCCTAGGGTTTATATGCGATACCGCCATATCAGTAAGGCCGTTCGCTGGGTATCATATGGGCTCACCTGTGTTGAAAGATAATAGTGTAAATTGCTTGTTTTCAGCAAAGTAACTAAAAAAGTTCATATTCCATCCATGCCACAAACAATGCTGGAAATCAGCAAGTTGCAAAATAAACACCCAATTTTACACCCAATAATGTAAAATTGGGTGTTTTATTTGTTGTCTATGTTCAACTTACCCTTAAAACAGAATATCCTACTCATTCCAATCTTTTGAGACGTGCTTAATCTTCGTTATTCCATTTCATTACTGTCCGCTAAAAACATAGTCTTTCAGTTTCCAATAGGCGCCGGAGCTATAAGAACTTAACTCACGGATAATCATTGCACGCTATGTGGTGGCGCTAAAAAGTGACGAAGTCATGTGTCATGGATATCAGATACCGTTACCATAAGGAAACGCGATTAATATTTTCCTGCTTTAAAATTTAAACAGGCCCTTAATAAATGAAAATATATCTAAATGCGCCAGCCCCGCCCATGACAGGCAGCGTAGCATAGTGGCGTAACGAATTTTGTATATTTGCCCCGCATAAAAAGTATAATGATGGTATCGATAGAAGGATTAACGGTTGAATTTGGAGGGTTTACGCTGTTTGACAACATCTCTTTTGTAGTGAACAGGAAAGACCGTATCGCCCTTGCTGGTAGAAACGGAGCGGGAAAGTCTACGCTGTTGAAGATATTTGCCGGATTGCAATCGCCAACCTCCGGCACGGTAAACATTCCCAAAGATATAACTGTGGGCTACCTTCCCCAGCAGATGCAGACGGCCGATACCCGCACCGTAAAGGAAGAAGCCGCACAAGCCTTCGAACATATACGCGAACTGGAACATGAAGTCGACCGTCTGAATGCCGAGCTTGCCGGGCGAACCGACTACTCCTCCGAATCGTACAACAATCTTATTGACAAGGTGACCCATCAGGCCGAGCTTTTCAGTATGATGGGCGGCAACAGCTACGTGGCAGAGCTTGAACGCACTCTTGCAGGCCTTGGTTTCTCGCGCGACGATCTGGACCGCCCCACTTCGGAGTTCAGCGGCGGATGGCGGATGCGCATCGAATTAGCCAGGCTACTGCTCAGTCACCCTGACGTTCTGCTGCTTGACGAGCCGACCAACCATCTCGACATCGAATCCATACAGTGGTTGGAGAGCTTTATCGCCACCCGCGCCAACGCCGTCATACTGGTGTCGCACGACCGGGCGTTTATCGACAACACCACCTTACGGACCATTGAGATCGAACTGGGGAAAATTTACGACTATAAGGTAAGATACTCCCAATACGTCGTCCTTCGCAAAGAACGTCGTGAACAACAGCTTCGCGCCTACGAGAACCAACAGAAAAAACTGGCCGGTGCCGAAGCCTTCATAGAACGTTTCCGCTACAAGGCCACCAAAGCCGTGCAGGTGCAATCGCGCATTAAACAGTTGGAAAAGATAGACCGCATCGAGATAGACGACGTAGACAACTCCTCGCTCAACCTGAAATTTCCGCCCGCTCCCCGCTCCGGTTCATATCCGATAGTGATGGAAGACGTATCCAAACGTTACGGCAGTCATCTGGTCTTTGACCACGTGACGCTGACCATCGGCCGTGGCGACAAAGTAGCCTTCGTAGGCCGGAACGGCGAAGGCAAATCGACCCTCGTAAAATGTATAATGGGAGAGATATCACATAACGGGAAACTCACTATGGGGCATAATGTGAAGATCGGCTACTTCGCCCAGAATCAGGCTCAGCTCCTTGACGACAGCCTGACGGTCTTCGACACTATCGACTACGTCGCCCAGGGAGATATCCGTACCAAAATACGCGACATACTTGGCGCCTTCATGTTCGGAGGCGAAGCGTCGGACAAAAAGGTAAGCGTACTCTCCGGAGGCGAGCGTAGCCGGCTGGCCATGATACGCCTGCTGCTTGACCCCGTCAACCTGCTGATACTCGACGAGCCTACCAACCACCTCGACATGCGCTCCAAAGATGTTCTTAAAACAGCGCTCAAAGACTTTGACGGAACCATTATAGTAGTATCCCACGACCGCGAGTTCCTCGACGGACTGGTAGATAAGGTATATGAATTTGGTAACGGGAAGGTGACCGAACATTTAGGCGGCATATACGACTTTCTGGAACATAAAAAGATGGATAACCTGCGCGAATTGGAACGCTCCTCCTCTCCTGTCATGCCGGCCGATTATGACGACGCTGAAACATCGCATAGCAAACGTTCTTATGAAACCCGGAAAGAACAGGGCAAAGCCATCCGTAAAGCTGCCAAAGCCGTCGAAGAGGCCGAAAGTCTGATCACCGAACTCGAAAACTGCGTAAGCGCTATCGAAAACCGCCTGGCTACTCCGCAGGGCGCTTCCGACGCCTCACTGTATAACGAATATTCAACACTGAAAGACCGGCTTTCTGTAGCCTTCGACAAATGGACGCAACTCACCGTGGAATTTGAAGAAATGAAAAAAGAGTAAAAGAATGTGACGTATATACAATTTGTTACTACATTTGCCCGAATCTAATTTATAATTCTGTCCACACGTGATAAACCCTATCAAAATAATACTTAAAGTGAATGTGAACCCGGACATGCGTTGCGATACAATCTCAACACACACACACACACACACACCTCGCGCGTAAATTTAGCACATTATTCTACTTATACAAGCTACGCGGCATGCCTTTATACAAAGGGCGTGTCGCTTTTTTTTTGCCTGGAAAAAAATCTGTTTTATTTATTAATTAATTAAAGGAGTATTTTATGAAAAGAAGATTGACTTATCTTTTATTATGCCTCATCGTGGGCATAGGATTTGCGACCGCTCAAACGGTCAGGGTAACAGGCTCCGTTATCTTTGCCGAAGACAACGAACCGGTTATCGGAGCGACCATTGTTGTCAAAGGGACAACAACCGGAACCGTAACTGCTTTTGATGGCAGCTTTTCACTGGAAGTGCCGGCAGGAGCCAGGACGTTGACCATTTCATACATTGGAATGAAAACCCAGGAAGTTCCCGTTTCCCCAAGAGTGAACGTTGTTCTGGAATCTGACTCCCAGACTATCGACGAGGTAGTGGTTGTCGGATACGGGACGCAGAAGAAAAAGGACGTTACCAGTTCTATCGCCAGGGTTGGAGGAGAAGACCTCAGTAACCTGGCGGCTCCCTCTTTTGAATCGCAACTGGCCGGACGGGCCGCCGGCGTACAGGTGACCACCGAAAGCGGTATGGTAGGCGCAGCGCCCAAATTCCAGATCCGCGGTTTCAGCACCATTTCATCCGGCTCGCAACCGCTCATTATTATTGACGGTATACCCATGAACTCTGGAGAAAAACAGCAATTGTATGGACGTTATAATCCTCTTGGCGATATCAATCCCAACGATATACAGTCTGTCGAGATTCTCAAAGACGGTGCGGCAACGGCTGTCTACGGCTCGCGCGCTGCAAACGGGGTCGTACTGATCACCACCAAGAAAGGAAGCAAGGGCAGCGTTAAAGTAACCTATGACGGTTTTATCGGAACCGCGCAGGCCTCTAAATTGCACGACCTTCTCGGCGCACAGGATTTCGTTACCATTGCCAACGAAAAGTTTGAGAACTGGGACGCAGAAGGGCCGGCAGTGTTCGACCCCAATGGCGTTGAAACCAACTGGAATGACGAGATATTCCGTTCCGCCCTGCAACAAAGCCATACCATAGCCGCCAGCGGGGGAACGGACCGCAGCCAGTATTATGCCTCTATAGGTTATACCAATATGGATGGCATTATACGCTCCAGCAACCAGGAACGCTACACCATCAGCGCCAATGTGACGCAACAGGCCAATAAATGGCTCCAGATAGGCGCTAACATCCAGGCTACGCGTACCACCCTGCATGGCGCCATGAATGGGGAGAACTCTCTCGGTGCAGTTGGATTTGCCGGCCCGCGTATGTTGCCCAACGTCAGCCCCTTCAATGCTGATGACATAACGGGATACAACATTGATGCTGAAGTTCGCAAGGCTCTGGGACGCGGCGCGAATAAGTCGTATATCGATAACGGTATACAAAACATCGTATGGGCGCTGGACAAGAACCTGAACCTCACCAAAAGCGCCCGTATTATAGGTAGTGGATTCGCAGAAATAACATTCATGGAAGGGCTGACACTGCGTACTCAGGGTGGTATGGATTATACCCTGCTGAATGACTTTGTAAGGTGGAACTCTGAATCGGGTGACGGAAACGGATATGGCGGCTATCTGGACGAAGTCAACACGGTTTATTACAACTGGAACTGGCAGAATGTCCTGAACTTCAACCGTACATTCAATGACGTGCATAACGTGGGTGTTACCGCCGTACAGGAATACACGCATACCGACTACGAATGGACGGAAGCGAATGTGTATCAACTGTCGGACAAGTTTTTCAGTGAGCATATTATCTCCAACACCTTCGGCGAAAAGTATATCGGAGGCTATAAATCGTCTAACGGGCTGGCCTCCTACCTGCTGCGCGGCAATTACAATTACGACAGCAAGTACTACGCCAGCGCTTCAGTCCGTCGCGACGGATTGTCCAAGCTGCCGGTAGACACACGTTGGGGTACCTTCGTTGGAGGCTCCCTGGCCTGGCGTCTGTCACGCGAATCTTTCTGGGCTGAGTCTTCAGTAGGCTCGTGGTTCAACGATCTGCGTCTGCGTGCAAGTATGGCCACTATCGGTAACTCCGACCTGGGTAACGCCAGCGGCGACAGCTCTAACGATTTCCCCTATCTGGGGACCTACTCGGGTAAATCTTTTGGCGCCCAGAAAGGCATCGCATGGAGCAATATGGGGAACGACCGCCTGAAGTGGGAATCTACCACGACCTATGACCTGGGCGTAGACGGTACGCTGTTTGACGGGAGGTTGTCATTTGAAATGGCTTATTTCCAGAAAAACACCAGCGACCTCGTTATGGAAGTGCCTACGCCTCCTACCCTGGGAATTCCCGGCAACAGCTATTTTGACAATATCGGGAAGATAAAGAACTCCGGATTTGAGTTCTCTCTATCAGCAACGCCTGTTGCTTCCAAAGGGTTTACATGGCAGACTGACTTCAATATCTCCTTTGTGAAAAATAAAGTGATCGAGCTGTTAGACGGTCAGGACATTATCTCGACTATATCCTCCGCCAGTTATAACATTACGCGCGAAGGTGAATCGTTCCAATCGCTATATGGCTTCGATTATTACGGCGTCAACATGGGAAACGGTAACCCCATCTGGCGCAAAGCCGACGGCTCGTTAGTGCAATTTGATACCTTCGGTTCATATGATTATGCCGTATACGATCCGAACAACCCTGCCGATGTCTCTAACCCGTCCAGCTTGTCTGCTACCGAAGACAGGAAAATACTAGGCTCTGCGCTGCCCACATGGTTCGGGGGATTCAATAACACCATTACGTACAAGGACTTCGACCTGAATATCTTCCTGCGCTTCTCAGGCGGCAATAAGATAATGAACGCCTCGCGTCCCAAAACATTGCTCAACATGGAGTTCGCAAACAACGGCACGGAAATCCTCGGACGCTGGCAGAGTAAGGAAAAGCCTGGCGACGGCATGACGCCGAGAATAGGCTACGGGGATGACAACGTTCTGTTCAACGCTCCGTTTGCCGATTCACACTTCGTGGAAGACGGTTCGTTCCTTAAACTTTCCAACGTTGCGTTGGGATATACCCTGCCCAGGGCCATCTCATCGAAGATAGACGTCAGTAAGGTACGTGTTTATCTGCAGGCCCAGAATCTGCTGACCATTACCGGTTACAGCGGTCTTGACCCTGAAACTTCCAGCCGCCGCGGCGCAGACTGGGACGGTATGCCTCAACAGCGTATTTTCACCGTAGGTGCAAATATTACATTTTAATCAAATCGTTTAATTGATAAAACAATACGACTATGCTACATACTCGAATAGTAAAAAACATGGCGCTGGCAGCCTTTGCCATTACGCTGACTACGTTCGTCTCTTGCGAAGACAATGTGATAGACCTTGAACCTGTTAATAAGTTTTCCGATGTGATCGCTTACTCAACGCCCGAATATTGCGAGCTTTCGGTGATAGGCGCTTACGACGCCGCCCAGTGCGGAATTTATGTCGACTCCTACTCCCGCGGATACCCCTTTGGAGCGGCCAGCATAATGCAGGGCGAGATGCGTGGGGAAGATATGAACCTGACGGCCGTTTTCTACGACATCACATACTCAGCTTCATATACCACCTCTACGGCAAACAACCAATACTACTGGGAAGCGTCCTTCGAATGCATCAACCGCCTCAATGTCGTGATGAAAGGTATTAAGGGCGCTGTGGAAGAAGGCGTAATAACCTCCGTAGCGGGCAACGACTATCTGGGCGAACTGCTCTTCCTTCGCGCCCTGACGTATCACAGCCTCATGACTCATTTTGCCCTGCCTTACAACGTGCAGGGTAACAACAGTTACGGACTTCCGCTATATCTGACGGCTTTCAATACGGCTGCCGAAATCGAGGAAGGCCTCACGATCGGTCGCTCCACGGTAGAAGAAACCTATGCCCAGATATTGAAAGACCTTGACGAGGCGGAAACGCTCTTTGCAGGCAACGACAAGAATAAAGTGAACGGCATTACGCGCGCATCTAAAGGGGCGGCTATCGCACTCAAGACACGGGTATACCTGCACAAACGCGACTGGGAAGGTGTAAAGAGAGAAACGGCTAAACTCGTTAACGGTACGACAGCCCCATTCTCCAGCCCTGTCGGAGGCTACACACTGGAGTCTTCTCCCGAAACTCCTTTCCTGTCTTACAGCGGCAATACGGAATCGATCTTCTCCATCGAGAATAATTCCGACGACAACGGTAGCGTCAACGGCGCCATGTCGGCAATGATGTCGGCTCGTGACGGCGGACGTGCGATTGTTACCTCTTCTCCCACACTCTACAATTCAAATTATTGGCTGGAAGACGACAAACGTCGCAATCTGCTGCTTTATCGTGAAAGCGACCAGTATTACTTCTGCGACAAGTATCAGAATCCGCAGACGCGTGAAGAATACGCCCCCATCATACGCTATGCCGAGGTGCTTTTAAACAATGCCGAAGCGGCGCTCCGCTCGAACGACAAGACACTGGCGCTTGAGATGCTCAACGCCGTGCGCAACCGTTCGCTGGCCGATCCCGCAGCTCAGGCCTATAAAGCCTCGGACTTTGCTGACGATAAAGCTTTCATGGAAGCTATCCTTTGGGAACGGCGTATTGAGTTCCACGGCGAGGGACGTCGTTGGGAAGACATCCATCGCTTAGCAACCGACGATCTGGTGCCTTCAGGTGGTATCCCGGCTAAAATAGAATATTCCAACGCGCGAAGTAAGGGAGCCTTTGTGATAAATGGTGAAGTAAAAGATGAATGGTATTCACCCAGCAGGCGCTTCATCCCTTATACCGACAAGCGCTTCCTATGGCCGATACCGGTGAACGACCTCATCCGCAATCCTACCTTAGCCGGCCAGCAGAACGCCGGATGGTAAAGAAAAAAGCAAATGTACAGGATCACAAAACAATGTAACAATCGAATTTAAGACACACTGACCTGTACAGTTAATGAAGAGGAGCACTCGTGAGAGTACTCCTCTTTTTTGGTTCGCCCGGGCACGGGCGACAACTCCAGGGTGTAAGTCCCGAACGAGCCCTGATAGTGGGAAGCGTTTAGGGGACACAGAACGAATCATACATTATTTTAATTTCATGTTCCTCTTCTGCCCCCACATATAATGGACGCTATGGCTATAAATAAAATGTCTTCAGGGGAAGGCCCTCCGGGCGCCGCCCGGTTAGTCGGCCTTACTGATATGCAGGGTCGCATATAATGCCACTGTGAACAGCCTTACCGGTATGCCGGCGTCGCGTGGAATGCCCCGGCAGAATCACTGTGTGTCTGACTTTCTTACATCGAACTCAGATGATGATAAGGCGAATGGACATTCATCAGCGAGTGGAACGGGCGTTCCATAGCGAGTGGAACGGGCATTCCATAGTGAGTGGAACGGGCGTTCCATAGTGAGTGGAACGGGCGTTCCATAGTGAGTGGAACGGGTGTTCCATAGCGAATGGAACGGGTGTTCCATAGCGAATGGAACGGGTGTTCCATAGCGAATAAGGTGAATCAGAGAGTATCTACTGTGTGCAAAACTCTGTCAAACACGACAGTACTCGGTTCTTTAAGGAAGCGGTTCCGCTTGTTCATAAACTGCGTAGTGATCTCCAGCCTGTGGCGCCGGACGCAAGCTCAGGCACTA
>JAISBL010000032.1 GCA_031266215.1 Tannerellaceae bacterium
GTAGCATTCCAACTCTCTTCCGGTCAATGTCACGATGCTCCTCAGGGGCGAATGTTACCTGGACATCCAAATCTTGAAAAGCTGCCTGATCAGGGGAATATTTTCATGGCAATGGACAGAGGCTACGAAGACGATGAGACTCGCAGATTGGTTAAATATAAAGGTTTTGAACCGGTAGTTCCACCGAAATCAAATCGTCTCAGGTCCTGGGAATATTACAAAGAACGCTATAAGCGCCGAAACGAGGTAGAACGCCTTTTCAGGCGTCTCAAAGGCTTTAGAAGGGTATGCACCCGTTACGACAAACCTGATATTATGTTCCTCAATGTCTTAAATTTAGCTCTTATCAACGATGCCTTTTTTGTGTGAACACGCCCCTAGTCATCTCTTAACAAGCCACGGAATCACCACCAAGCGTCACACTTTGCCTGTTCCATGCCATATGTTGAACTTTTATAAGGGCAAACAGACCTTTTGGGATGAGCCACAAAAGAAGCCTCATGGCTCTTTTGAAGTTAAATGCCGCTGCAGCGGGCATAATATTGATAGCATCCCCCGGTTAGCAATAAGAATACGTTGAAATATAAACGCATGATGTTGTTGGTTATCAAACGGTTTATTTTAGAATCTGTGGTTCCTGACGGCTCAAGGCATGTTCACAGGCCATCCTAGTACGATAACTTATGTGCTGATTTCAAGAATTTTATTGACACATACCGTAATGTGATTAAAGCGGAATATGTAAAACCTTATCATTATCATAAAAGTTATGAGTGTTCGGCATGTTCTTTTTTATCACGATTGCAGAAACTGGGTGTATACTCGATAGAGCATGCAAAGGCTTCACACTGGTTAGAAGATGGAATGAATATTGTTCAAATCTCATTTTTGCTTGGACATGCCAATCTACAGACAACTATGATGTACCTGGACATCACCACCGAGCAGGCATCCAAAGCATTGGCTACGCTGGAAGATGAGGATAAATAAAATATCCCTAAAAAATGGAAGGCTGAATCCGATAGTCTTGCTGCATTTTTGGGTGTCAGAAAAATAGCAAAACAATGAAATAAAATCCAAACTTTAATCTGTGTGTTCATGCTGTTTTACAGAGGTATATGAGTTTAAGTTTGGATTTTTTTAATATTACGATTTTCTAATTCGTACCCCATAAAACAAAAACAATATCTTATCTTGCTGTTTTACAGTAAATTTCAAAATTCAATATAAGCCCCACAATACCTTGTTGACTCTCCACAAGGATACTTGTGAACTCTTCATAACCCGGGTAAGAAAATCAACGGCTTCCCCATGTCGCCATTGCGGTCTGTCACGTTATCTCCCCCTCACCCCTTCGCTTCGCTCCTGTCGTATTGGTGAATTAATATGGGTGTTTGTTGATCTGTACCAGGGTTATGGTTAATTTTATGGCCTGTAATTATCTATAACAAGCATTATGAATTATGTATATGAAGACTAAAAAGCTTATGATGGTTGCCGCCTGCTTCGTACTGGCCGGCTGGAGCGGTGGGGCGCAGAATGTTTTTGACACGTATTTTGAGAAAAAGAGTCTTCGGGTGGATTTTGCGCTTTCGGGTAATATGGAGTTTCAGGCAGCGGCCCTGATCCGTATGCGCGAAGAGCCGGTCTGGGGCGGACCGGTGCATAATCTGATTGATACGTCATGCTATGGCGGATATTATGTGAAGGTGTTTGATAAGGCTTCGGGAGAACTTATCTTCTCAAGGGGGTTCAATACTTTGTTTGAAGAGTGGCGGGCCACGGAGCAGGCGGAGAAGGAGGTGCAGTCGTGGGCTAACAGCGTGTCGGTGCCGTTCCCGAGGCGCGAGGTGACGTTTGAGCTTAGCGGACGCAACAGGGCGGATATGCTTTTCTCCACGATGCTGAAGGTGGATATTGAGCCTTCAGTTATGTTTATCGACCGGGGCAGGCTGAGGGACAACAAAGTGACACGGATACAGTATGCCGGCGAACCTTCGGGCAAGGTAGACCTGGTGTTTCTGGCTGAGGGGTATACGGAAGCCGGTCAGGATAAGTTTGTGGCCGACGCTAGGCGTTTCACCGAGGCGCTGTTTGCCACGCCGCCGTTTGACTCGCGACGTGATGATTTTAATGTGTGGTCGGTGGGACTTGTGTCGGAAGAGGAGGGGACGGATATTCCGGGCAGGGGCGTATTCAGGAATACGGCGCTGAACTCCGGTTTTTACACCTTTGGGATGGACCGTTACCTTACCACACAGGACATGACGCCGGTGCGCGACGCAGTGTGGAACGTTCCCTGCGACGCCATCTTTATCCTTGTCAACAGCGATATGTACGGAGGCGGGGGAATGTATAACTTTTATGCGATGGGAACGGCGGATAATGAGCGGACGGCGTCTGTATTCGTTCATGAACTGGGGCATAGCTTCGCCGGACTGGCCGATGAGTATTTCTCGTCGGAGGTGGCTTACGACACAGGGTTTTATCCTGACGGGCTGGAGCCCTGGGAGCCTAATATAAGTACGCTGGTCAACTTCAGCCTGAAGTGGGAGGATATGTTGCCGGCCGGCACGCCCGTACCTACTCCGCCGGAAGAGACGTACGTAGGGGAGACGGGTGTTTTCGAAGGCGGGGGTTACAGGGCCAGGGGCGTCTACCGCCCGCGCGTGCATTGCATGATGCGTGACTATGCGGCTTTTTGCCCTGTGTGCAGCCGCGCTATCGTGCGGATGATTGATTCCGTTTCCGACAAGCGTTGAGATCACCGGTGACCCAGGTCGTCATACAGGGTCTGGAGGAGGGCTTTGCCTTTCGTGATACGCCCCTCTCCTCCGCCGGCCGGACTGTGGAAGATGGGGCGGTTGCTGTCGTTATCGTAGGCCGATACGCCTGTTGCGTCCACAAAGCCAAAGCCGTTGCTGAAGGTGTAGAAGGCCCAGCCGGGATAACGGGGGTCAAGGATGTCTTTGCTGAACAGGAAGTCGCCATGCGGGATGTCGAGCTGCCCCAGCAGCGTTGCCGCCAGGTCTGACTGGCAAGCGACGGTTTCTATCCTTGCAGGTTCTTTCACTGCTCCCCCTACCCACAGGACAGGTATATGATAACGCGAAGGCTCGTACTCTTTCAGTTCTTCGGGATAGCGGAAGCCGTGGTCGGCCACGAATATTACAAGCAGGTTATCCCATACGGGCGTTTCCCTGATCCTGCTTATAAAACGTCCGATGCAACTGTCGGTGAAAGCGACCGAGTTTAGGTATGGGTGCTCCAGCCGGTGGTAAGGCACTTCAAAAGGCTCGTGGCTGCTCAGGGTAAGGAAGGTGGAGAAAAGTAGCGTGGAGGTGTCTTTCCCGGATAACGAGTGGTAGAGGTAGTCGAAGGTGATCTCGTCGCCGGCCCCCGACTTGTTGAGCCGGCTCGCCACGGGGAAGTCCTTGTCTGACGTTATCCTGCTGTATCCCGAACTGTAAAAGTACCTCTGCATATTGGTATAATTTATGTCGCCCCCATAGAGCATCTCTGAGGTATACCCTTCGGGTATCAGGCTTCTGGAGAGCGATGGCAGGGTCTGGCTTTTGGCCGGATACTTCATTATAGAGGTGGTGGGCTGCGCCAGATAGCCGTTTAGGACAGACACCAGTCCGCGATCTGTACGGAAAGAGTTGGCATATATATTGGTAAACAGCACCCCCTCACGACTCAGGCTGTTCAGGTTAGGCGTAACACCGGCCCTGCCGCCCACAGCTTCTATGGCGTTGGCGGAGAAGCTTTCAAGGATTACAAGCAGGATGTCCGGGCGTTTGGTGTTAAGCAATTCCACCTTCCCGGTCTCGCAGCTTACGTTATCCACGGGCATCGCAGGCAGAAGGGAGTTGAACAGTTGCCCGCGCTCCTGCTCCGGGAAGAACTGGAACTGGGAGGCGAAGTCCTGCTGCTTATACAGCGAGGCTACTATGCTGAACACCGGGTTTATGGCCGAGTGGTTGAGGAATTGCTTGTTGCTGAAATACACCATCCCAACGCTGGCGTTAAACGTAGTGACGCCTCCACGTATAGGCATGAACAGCAGTCCGCCCATACATACGAGGGCTATAAGTTCGTACACTCCCGCACCCTTTACCGGCTTTCCGGGGAAAACGGACAGTATATACCGGTTAAACATCCATGCCGTGGCAAAGGCGTAGACAATCACCAGCAGGGCCTGATAGATGACCAGCGCCACCGGGACGCTGGTTGCCGCTCCCGATGGGAACTGTATGTAAAAGAGTACGGTCGCGTCCAGGCGAAAGCCCCAAAAGGTATACAGCGCCAGGTCGGCGGAAAATACCATAGCTATAATAAGTGCAACCAGGCCGAAGTAAACTTTCAGACACTTCCTGATCCACACCGTCGGCAGCCATATGGACAATATGGTGCAGAGCAGTGGAATAACGGTAAGATAGCCCGCAACGGCGCAATCCAGTTTCAGCCCGTGCCAGATGACCCTCAGCCATTCGGCAAGGGTATATCCTCCAGACAGGGCGTGATGATAGATCATGAATATGGGTTTCTGAATGGCCAGTACCGGCAACCAGCCTGCAAAAACAATTAAGCAAAAAAGCAATCGCTGTTTCATTTTGTGTTTAAGTTTAAGAATAAAGCTTCTCCCGCAGTCCGGCAACTACAGGGTCGGTAATGTAATCGTCATATTCCATCATTCTGTCGATAATACCTTTAGGCGTAAGTTCGATAATACGGTTGGCGACAGTCTGGATAAACTCGTGATCATGGCTTGCGAAGAGGATATTCCCCCTGTAAGCCTGCAATGTGTTATTGAACGCCTGGATAGACTCCAGGTCCAGATGATTGGTAGGAGTATCCAGTATCAGGGTGTTTGCGTCTTTGAGCATCATACGCGAGATCATGCAACGCATCTTTTCACCTCCTGAGAGCACACTGACCTTTTTCAGCAGTTCGTCGCCTGAGAACAGCATGCGTCCGAGGAATCCTTTAAGATATACCTCGTTGGTGTCGGCGGCGAACTGGCTGAGCCATTCGATCAGGTTGTAATCGGAATTGAAGTAGCCTGCGTTTTCAAGCGGGAGGCAGGCGGTGGTGATCGTCTGTCCCCACTGGTAACTTCCGGCTTCGGCTTTTTCTTCGCCGTTGATAATGCGGAAAAGAGCGGTCATAGCGCGCGGGTCGCGACTGATGAAAACGATCTTGTCGTCTTTTTCAACGTTGAAGTTCAGGTCTCTGAAAAGCGTCTGTCCTTCGACGCACCGGGTAAGTCCTTTCACCTCCAGTATCTGGTTGCCCGGCTCGCGCGAAGGGGTGAAGATAATGCCCGGATAGCGGCGTGATGAAGGCTTTATCTCTTCGATATTCAGCTTCTCGATCATTTTTTTGCGGCTGGTCGTTTGTTTCGACTTGGCTACATTGGCGCTGAAACGGCGGATGAACTCTTCCAACTCCTTCTTCTTCTCTTCAGCCTTTTTATTCTGCTGCTGTTGCTGGCGCAGGGCAAGCTGGCTGGATTCGTACCAGAAGCTGTAGTTCCCTGCAAATAATTGCAGTTTGCCGAAGTCGATGTCTACGGTATGCGTGCAGACGGAATCGAGGAAGTGACGGTCGTGGCTGACGACCAGGACGGTGTGCTCAAAGTTGGACAGGTAGTTTTCCAGCCATCCTACGGTTTCCAGGTCGAGGTCGTTGGTCGGCTCGTCGAGCAGTAGGTTGTCAGGCTGCCCGAAAAGGGCTCTGGCCAGCAGTACTCTCACTTTCTGCTTTCCGCTAAGGTCTTTCATCAGGCTGTAGTGTAAGTCTTCCTTTATACCTAGTCCGCTCAGCAGGCTGGCGGCGTCGCTTTCGGCGTTCCATCCTTCCATTTCTGCAAATCTTTCCTCCAGATCCGACACACGTATACCGTCGGCGTCGTTAAAATCAGGCTTGGCATATAGGGCGTCTTTTTCGTTCATGACGCTCCATAGCGCATCATGTCCCATCAAAACGGTATGTATCACCGTATATTCATCGAAAGCAAAGTGGTCCTGGCTCAATACTGATAAACGTTCTCCCGGCCCCTGCGAAACAATTCCGCGCGTAGGTTCTGTCTCGCCGCTGAGTATTTTTAGGAAGGTTGATTTCCCTGCTCCGTTGGCGCCGATAATACCATAGCAATTACCGGATGTGAATTTTAAATTGACATCCTGGAAGAGGATGCGTTTACCGAATTGCAGATCCAGATTATTGACTGTTATCATCTTTAAATATATCTTTTAATAGGTTGGCAAAAGTACAAAAAATCTCCTAACTCAAACCGCCGCCTTTCGCACGGATCACCCAGGCTGATGGTTAACGCTCATTTTTAGAGCCTGTTTAAATTTTAAAGCAGGAAAATATTAATGATGTTATATTGGGAACATTGCAGAGTAGAGACATCGTGAGCAATTACCCGGCCGGGCTGATGATTGTAGTGCCTGAGCTTGCGTCCGGCGCCACAGGCTGGAGATCACTATGCAGTTTATGAACAAGCGGAACAGCTTCCTTAAAGAACTGCGCACTGTCGTGTTTGACAGAGTTTTGCACACAGTAGATACTCTCTGATTCACCCTATTCACCATGGAACGCCTGTTCCACTTACTATGGAACGCTCATTCCATTCACTATGGAACACCCGTTCCACTCACTATGGAACGCCCGTTCCACTCACTGATGAATGTCCATTCGCCTTATCATCATCTGAGTTCGATGTAAGAAAGTCAGACGCACAGTGATTCTGCCGGGGCATTCCACGCGACGCCGGCATAACGGTAAGGCTGTTCACAGCGGCATTATATGCGACCCTGCATATCAGTAAGGCCGACTAACCGGGCGGCGCCCGGAGGGCCTTACCTAAGATTACTCACATTAAGGCCTTTAAGACTGCACTACAATAGGCAATGGCGTCACATATAATGATCAGATGAAACG
>JAISBL010000033.1 GCA_031266215.1 Tannerellaceae bacterium
AAAACAACATGAATATCATAGCCTCTGTTGGAGCCTTGAACCGGAAGAAACGAACAATTATTGATTTGTTCTCTAAAGCCTGTTTTGTCCAACATCTGCTTCAGAAAAACCATTCCGCCTCATGGCGTAATCTCTTTATTGGTAAAGGAGAACTTAAATTGTATGGCATATTCTTTGCTAACGCTGCGCATTAGAAGTTTAGCCCAAATTTAACCCCTTTTTTCCCTAATGCGCAATTTGGATTAAATTATAATAGTAAATGGTATAACACGAGTTAGAGCTATATTCATGCTGGGCGAACTAAAAAAGCCGGCTCACTTATTTGCGAAAGCCGGCTTTTCTGCTGCTGGTGGATGATGGCATCCGTTTTGTTCAGGCTAACAGGATTTCCAATATCTGCACAGCGGCTTTGGATACTGAAGTACCCGGGCCAAAGATGGCCGCTACACCTGCCTTATACAGGAAGTCATAGTCCTGAGCGGGGATAACGCCTCCGGCAATCACTATGATGTCGGGGCGTCCAAGCTTTTTCAGTTCTTCAATTACCTGCGGCACAAGGGTCTTGTGCCCGGCAGCCAGTGAGGAAACGCCCATCACATGTACGTCGTTTTCTACAGCCTGACGGGCAGCTTCGGCAGGCGTTTGGAACAATGGCCCCATGTCTACGTCGAAACCGCAGTCTGCATAACCCGTTGCTACTACTTTTGCGCCCCGGTCGTGTCCGTCCTGACCCATCTTTGCGATCATGATACGCGGCTGCCGACCTTCTTTCTTTGCAAACTGCTCTGCCAGCTGTGTAGCCCTGACAAAGTCTGCGTCTTTACCTGTTTCTGATGAATACACGCCTGATATTGTTCTGATTATTGCTTTATAGCGTCCGGCTACGTCTTCGCAGGCGTCGGATATTTCGCCCAGTGTGGCACGAAGTCCGGCTGCTTTGACGGCCAGTTCCAACAAATTGCCTTTTTTCGTGCGAGCGCACTCGGTGATTTCGGCAAGTACCTGCCTGACGGCTGCGTCGTCGCGCTTTCCGCGAAGCTCGTTCAACCGTTCTATCTGTTCCATACGCACTGCCGTGTTGTCTATTTCAAGAATATCAATGGGAGCTTCCTTTTCCAGCCGATATTTGTTTACGCCTACAATAGTTTGGGCGCCTGAGTCTATACGCGCCTGCGTACGTGCGGCGGCTTCTTCGATGCGCATCTTGGGCAGGCCTGTTTCAATGGCTTTGGCCATGCCTCCCATGCTTTCTATCTCCTGGATCAGCTCCCAGCCTTTGTGTACAAGTTCGTTGGTGAGCGATTCCACATAGTATGAGCCTCCCCATGGGTCGATTTCCTTACACACCTGAGTCTCTTCCTGTATATATATCTGTGTGTTACGGGCGATGCGGGCGGAGAAGTCAGTAGGCAGGGCGATAGCTTCGTCAAGGGCGTTGGTGTGCAGTGACTGGGTGTGCCCCAGTGCGGCGGCCATTGCCTCGATGCAGGTGCGTCCTACGTTGTTGAAAGGGTCTTGCTCGGTGAGCGACCAGCCGGAGGTCTGGCAATGTGTACGAAGAGCTAGCGATTTGGGGTTTTTCGCCCCGAAGCTCTTTACTATCTTCGCCCAAAGCATACGTGCGGCGCGCATCTTTGCTATTTCCATGAAATGGTTCATCCCGATAGCCCAGAAAAACGAAAGGCGTGGAGCAAAGGCGTCTACGTCTATGCCTGCATTTATGCCGGCGCGGAGGTATTCCATGCCGTCGCAGAGGGTGTAAGCCATTTCTATATCGGCCGTGGCCCCGGCTTCCTGCATGTGGTAGCCGGATATGGATATGGAGTTGAACTTGGGCATCTTCTGTGAGGTGTATTCAAAGATGTCGGCAATGATTTTCATCGAGAACTCCGGCGGGTATATATAGGTGTTGCGCACCATAAATTCCTTGAGTATGTCGTTTTGTATCGTCCCGGCCATTTCCTCCAGTTGTGCGCCCTGTTCCAGTCCGGCATTTATATAAAAGGCGAGCACGGGAAGCACGGCTCCGTTCATGGTCATGGAAACAGACATCTTACTGAGGGGAATGCCGTCGAAGAGTACTTTCATGTTTTCAAGCGAGCATATAGACACGCCTGCTTTACCTACGTCGCCTACTACACGTTCGTGGTCAGCGTCGTATCCGCGATGTGTGGCGAGGTCGAAGGCTACCGACAACCCTTTTTGCCCCGAGGCAAGGTTGCGGCGGTAGAAGGCGTTTGATTCTTCGGCCGTAGAGAATCCGGCGTACTGGCGTATTGTCCAGGGTCGCATGGCGTACATCCCGCTATAAGGACCGCGCAGGTAGGGGGGGAGCCCGGAGGCGTAGTTTAGGTGTTCCATGCCTTCGAGATCTTCTTTGGTATATACCGATTTCACCTGGATGTGTTCAGGTGTTTTCCAATCGTCTTTGATACCGCTGGCTTTTGCCCACTCGGTTGCATTGATTGGAAAGAATCCGGCATTGTTTATATCTATGTTTCTGAAATCAGGTCTCATATCTTTATTAATTTCTCATTAAACGCTTTCAGTGTTTCAAGGACATTGCTCTTTACATTTACGAAGTTGGCGATACCCTGCTCTTTCAGTTCGTCAGTACAAGCCGGAGCGCCGGCCACTACAAATTCGGCACGTCCGGCCAATGCTTTATAGGCAGGAACGGCAAGTTCGGCGTATTCGTCGTCGCTTGAGCATAGGACAACGACTTCGGCCCCGGCTTTGACGGCCGCTTCTACGCCTGCATCTACGGTGTCAAATCCCAGGTTGTCTATTATTTTGTACCCGGCGCAGGCAAAAAAGTTACTTGAGAATTGTGAACGCGCGAGGCGCATAGCCAGATTGCCGATGGTCAACATGAATACTTTAGGCGCTTTGCCGCTATTTTCGGTAGCCAGGCGTAATGCTTCAAATTCAGAAGCGCCGCGTGAAAAGTCAAGCGGCGGGAGGATAGCTTCTTCGCTGTTGCAGCAGCATTTGCGGTCGTAATTTTTTATCTTGTCGGCGGCGACTTCGGTAAAGTTAGGATACTGGTTCGTTCCCAAGAGTACTTCCCGTCGGGTGGCCACTGCTTTTTTACGGGCTATTGATGATGCTTTAACTGCATTCTGCACTTCCCCCGATTTCACAAATGCGTAGAATCCGCCCTTGTCTTCTGCTTCAAGAAATAGCTTCCATGCTACGCCGGCCATTGAGTTGGTCAATACCTCTATGTAGTACGAGCCGGCGGAAGGATCTACAACTTTATCGAAATGGCATTCTTCCTTCAGCAGAAGCTGCTGGTTGCGTGCGATGCGCCGGGAGAAGTCGTCAGGCTTCTGGTAGGCTTCGTCAAAAGGTGATACAGTGATGCTGTCTACGCCGGCTATGGCTGCCGACATCGCTTCGGTTTGTGTACGGAGCAGGTTGACATGCGCGTCGTACACCGTCTGATTCCACCATGAGGTCTGTGCATGCAAAGCCATCTTACAGGCGCCGCGGCATGTGTCTTCCGGATTGTATGCAGCTACTATTTCAGCCCACAGCCATCGTGCGGCACGAAACTTGGCTATCTCCATAAAGTAGTTTGAACTGATACCGAAGTTGAACTTGATCTTTTTGGCAATCGTATCGACCGGGAATCCGGCTTCGCTAAGTTTTGCGATGAGTTCGTTTCCCCAAGCCAGGGCGTATCCAAGTTCCTGCGAGATGTAAGCTCCGGCGTCGCTAAACTGGTTGGCGTCTACAGCCAGTACTTTATAGCATGGGAGAGTCGTTCCGGCGCGTAGCACGGCGGCGGTCTGCTCTACCCAGTCGTCAGCCGGGCGTCCTTTAACCAACGGGCGTTTAAATGGATTGTAGTTTATTGACCCGAAGCATGCGTTCAGGTCGGCTCCTGTTTCTTTCAGGTAGTTACCCAGTATAACGATCAGGGTTTCTGCCTTGTGGTTACATGTTTTGAAATTTAGTTCTACACTTTCGGGATAAATGTCGTTTAATAACGTCTTGACATTTTCCTGGTTCACATCATCTCCATTGAAATGAAATCCCAGTGAGTTAACGCCTGTCTGTAGCAGGTCGAGCGCTTTCGTATTAGCTTCTTTGAAATCGATAACGTCTATGTCCTGGCGTATATACCAATCGTTATCCCTTTTTGTTCCGCGGACATAAGGGAACTCTCCGGGCAATGAAGATGTAATCTTCAGTTTTTCCGTGTCTTCTGCGCGATAGAACGGGTTTACGCTAAATCCTTCGCTTGTTTTCCAGACAAGTTTTCTATCAAATGGCGCTCCTTTAAGGTCTGCTGTAATCTTCGCCATCCAATCCCCGGTAGATACGGATGGGAATTCAGAGAAAAGTTTTTCTTTAAAATCTGCCATAATTAATTAGTTGTTGTTTTATAAGACTGATATTATATCGTTCAATAACAGGGTGCGAAGGTAGGATAAATAAAGTAACGGCCATAGAAAAGAATGGCTAAAATAGCTCTTGACGTTTAAGGTTTTGATAGGCGTTTATGTGTATGACCGAAGGGGCAGGTTCAGGCTTCGCCTTTTATTCCGTTAATTGGAGGAATAATGTTTTCATAACTTTCTGTGGATCCTTTTTGTTCTTCAAATTTACGGATATTGTCTTCCAGTGCATACAGCAATCGTTTGGCGTTGTCGGGGGTAAGAATGATGCGGCTTTTTACCTTCGCCTTAGGCACGCCGGGTACCATGCGGATAAAATCTATAATAAATTCAGAGGAAGAATGTGCTATTATCGCCAGGTTGGCATACGTACCCTGGGCAATTTCTTCAGCAAGTTCCACCTGGATTTCGTTACCGGAATTATGACTATTCGCTTCCATATCGTAATACGTATTAAATTGTTCAAAAAACTATTGCCGGCAAATATAGGCAATAAATTGACAAGGCATATAAACAGAAACGGCTACCTTCGCAGGCAACCGTTTCCCAGTTGTGTTTTTAATTCTCAATTCTTTAGACCAATGTAAAAATATCTTATAATCATAACCGATATAAATACATGCAAATGTAAAAACCTTATAAAAAGCCACCAAATACTTTTCTATCAATAAGTGATATTATTTCGTCAACAGATGCATGGTATTGATGTCAGACCATAAAACGACTGCGGGCGTATTTTTCCCTATATTCCGTGGGAGTGAGTCCTTTTCTTTTCCTGAAAGCGCGATTGAAGTTTGAAAGGTTATTATATCCACTCTTATAGCATATTTCGGCAACCGAATCGCTTGTATCAATAAGGCGACAGGCCGCTCCGGATATACGAATATCATTCAGATTGTCGATGAATGTTTTTCCTGTCCATTTTTTCAGAAAACGGGTAAGAGAGGACTCACTTGTGTTTATCAGACCGGCTATTTGTGTCAATGTGACATTGCTGTGATAGTTTTCATGCAAGAACAGCATAATTTTTTCCAAACGGTCGCTGTCGAGATGGCTGAAATCTTTTATTTTATCAGAGGCATTTAAACGCCTGGCAGAACCATCAAGCGAAAGGTTTTTCAAAATCTCCACTAAAAGCAGGAAGTTCTGAAATGAATCGGGAGCGTCACCCGAAATCATTTTCAGCTTCGGACGGATATGAATAATCATCTGGCGACTGAAAACCAGTCCATGGGCTGTGTTCTCAAACATCGTCTTTATAGTTTTGAAATGTCGCTTATTTATTAAACTGTCAAACATGGAGCGGTAGAACTGAATCGTTATCTCTGTCGTACCTTCAAATTTGCATTTATGGTTTGAATAGGCATGACTTGTTCCGCCAGCAACAAGTACAAGGTCTAAATCTCCGATTTCCTCAATGGAATCTCCCACAATTCTAATAGCGCCATTTGCATTTTCCAGGTAATTTAACTCAAACTCCGGATGTGTATGAAGTGGGTAGGTAAAACTATTCTTCATTCGTTGCGTTACCAAAAAGCAATCTTCTGCCGACATTAATGTCATTTCTTTTAATATATCCACTTGATTTGGCATAGCACAATGTATTTGTTTACAAACATACATAAAAATGGAGATTTATAATTGTGTCGAATAAAAATAAAGACCACTCCCTCAGGGCTGACGCATCTAAATATATTTTCATATATTAAGAAAAAGCTTATCTTTTTGCTCCCAAAAAAACATTATGGAAAGTCCCCTGCGTTATTTTTCTTCTTTGACGGATCCACGTGTTGAACGCACTCGTGAGCATGATATGGAAGAGTTCGGTAAGTCAAAAGCAGAATGGCTGAAGGGATTCCTTCGCCTTCCGGAAGGGATTCCTTCCCCACGATACCTTCAACCGTGTTTTTTCCGCCCCTGATCCGGTCGGACTGGAGAAAGTATTTTTAGACCGGACACAGTCTGTTGCCGGGTTGTCGGCGGGAGAAGCAGTAGCCATTGACAGCAGAAGCATCGAAGGCTGACAGGCGACTACGCAACACACTGCTTAAATCCGACTCAGGCCTGTGACTCATCAGAGTAAAACAGCGGGCGGAAAGAGATTGGCACTCACATACAGGAAACAGAACGCCTGCGCCGCTAGTCCGTCCGCCTTCAGGCTGAGCTCAGCTATAAAAAGTAGTTTTCCCCGAAACGGGTAAGGTTATGCATACCGCGGTTGTTATTGCCCGGACCGGTCAATGACCGGCGGATGCGGTTATTTTTTTCGGCGACAATAAATGTGTTTTCTCCAAGAGTTTATAAAACAGTCGGCCGCATATATGGCTTACCTCAAAATAAACGCATTTACATATAGCTAAACCGCATTGCCCTGAACCTGCTTAAAATGATAAAACAACAAAAGCCGGAGTGAGAGGCAAACGACTAAAAGCAGGATGGGATAATAAATATCCGGCAAACTCCTGATAAATCAGATGCGTCAGCCCTGCCGGCCTCCCATACCATTACCGCCGGGCAGTAAGGCTGTGTTTTATTATTAATCTGTGGTGAAAATCTACCGGGTTTGTGTCATTCGCGTGTTTTTGGGACAGCGTCAGACTACCTTCTGGAAGGCCTGCAGGGTGCACATCTCAGGCGGAACCGAAGCCCTGATGCTTTTTGTCAACAGATCGGCAATAGTATGGCGAATGAAGTCTTTCCGCCTTACCAGCACGATCTCGCGCGTAGGCTTTGGTATGGCAAACGGACGGATAAGTTTTTTCTGCTCTCCGCTCAACTGGTACGTTGCCAGTTCGGGTATGAACGTCACTCCGCTACCGCTCTCCACCATGCGCATGAACGTCTCAAGGCTTCCCAGACGGTATGCTCCCTGCCGCAGTTTCACCTGCTCCATCTGGCAAAAGCGCACCAGCTGGTCGCGAAAGCAATGCCCCTCGTCTAATAGCCAAAGCCTGTTACCGTTTATATCCGAGGTGCGGATCAGTTCGTTCCTGAAGACCGGTTCGTTATGTGAAACGTATCCGAAGAACTGCTCATAATACAACGTCTCACCCTGTAGTTCGGGCTCCACCGGCCGCGAGGCGATAATGGCGGCGTCAATCTCGCCATTCTTCAGTGCAGCCAGGGTAGGCGTCGTTTTCATCTCCAGTATACGTATATCAAGGTCTTTGTGTTTATCCGTAAGTTTGAGAAAGAAACGCGGCAGCAGGTAAGGCGCGATCGTCGGCAGGATAGCAAGCCGGAAGACTCCTTTTTCCGACTGTTCCTCTTCGGTCACAATATCCCTGATCAGCGAGACCTGGTAGAGCACCTTACGCGCCTGCTCAATCACCTTTTTTCCTGCCATTGTAGGTCTGACCGGCTGCACGTTGCGGTCGAAGAGCCTTATTCCCAGTTCGTCCTCCAGTTTTTGCACCATCATGCTGAGCGTCGGCTGCGTCACGCGGCAATGCTCCGCCGCCCTGGCGAAATGCCGGAACGTATCCACGGCCAAAACGTATTCCAGTTGTTGTATTGTCATATAGATAAGATAGTTATTTTCGCACCTGATTGTCAACCGAAAGCAAAAGTACGAATTATTACATACCTTTGGCGGCATAATTAATCTTACTAAATAAAAAAGCTATGTTTTCAGGAATTGTAGAAGAGGCGGCTCAGGTTGTTGCCCTGCAACAGGATAAAGGTAACATACACCTGACTGTGAAATGTTCGTTCGTGCACGAACTGAAGGTAGACCAAAGCATCTCCCACAATGGGGTCTGCCTGACGGTGGTCGGCAAAAACGATGATGATACATACACGGTTACAGCCATAAAGGAAACACTGGAGCGCTCCAATCTCGGCCTGCTCAAAGCTGGCGACAGGGTTAACCTGGAACGCAGCATCCTGATGAACGGCCGTCTGGACGGGCATATAGTTCAGGGACATGTGGACCAGACGGCTGTGTGCGCCGGGGTGAAAGAAGCCGACGGAAGCTGGTATTACACCTTCGAATATGTTTTAGACAGGAAGATGGCGCAGCAGGGATATGTCACGGTAGAGAAAGGCTCGGTTTGTGTAAACGGAGTGAGCCTTACGGTATGTAACTCTCAGGACAACCGTTTTGAAGTGGCCATCATCCCTTACACTCATGATCACACCAATTTCGGACAGATAACGAAGGGGGCGGTTGTAAATCTGGAGTTCGACATCATAGGTAAATATCTCAGCAAAATGATGCGTTTCGGTTAAAGGTCTTTCAGAAGCACCCTGTTGCCGGTCAGCGTCAGGTCTTCTCGGGTTTTCAGGATCATATCCCATTCACTCCTGAACCTTACGGCAGTATCTATTTTAAAGTTCTCCGATCCGTACTCATCCATCTTAGCCATAAGATAACCCACGCTTAGCAGCCCAATATCCACGGCAGGCTGATAATGCGTTATGCGGTCGTTATTACCGTAGTTCACTTCGATAATAATATTCAGTTCAGAAAGCAGGAGCAGTATTTGCGTTGTAAGTCGCAAAGGTATACGGTACATGTCCGACAGCTCGTCTGCCGTATAAGGTTTTCCGCCTTCAGCAAAGCGTTTTACAATAAGCGTAGCTATCAGGAGGGTCAAAAAATCCTTGTAACGGCGGCTGATATTCCTGCTGTCGCGCTCAAAGCTAAACTTCTTTACGTTTTGCGAAGCATACGAAAGCTCCGCTCCGAACAGGCAGATGAGCCACGACAGTTGCAACCATAGCAGCAATAGCGGCAAAGCGGCAAAACTGCCGTAAATAGCATTGTACTTACTCACCCATATCTGCCCGTTTATGTACATCATCTGAAAAAGCTGGAATGCACACCCGGCAATGATTCCCGGGACCAGCCCGTTAAGGAAGCTCACCCTGGTGTTGGGCAGCAAAATATAGATAGAAGAAAACGCAAGGCTGGCAATCAGGAATGGCGCTATCTTCAGCAGGTTATTCATCAGGGGAGTGAAAAACATATAATCGCTCAGAAACGTGTTCTGCAGAGTGGAGACAAAGATCGAGAACCCGCTCGACACCGTTATCATGACAGGCAGTATCAGGAAAAGGGCCATATAGTCCAGAATCTTACGCTTCCATGGGCGCAGTCTGGATATTTGCCATATACCGTTGAACGTATCTTCTATGGATGAGATCAGACTGATGACGGTATAAAAAAGTAACAGCAGTCCGACACCTATAAAAAGCCCTCCCTGCGCCTGTGAGAGATAACCCTCCACAAACTCCAGGGCTTTTGTCATTTCCGTTTCATGACCCGGAAAGTAATCCAGCAACTTCTGGTGAACAACGTTCTGAAACCCGAATCCCTTAGCTATACCAATCAACACGGCCAGCATGGGTACAATGGCCAGCAGGCTGCTGTAAGTCAAAGCCGAGGCCTTTGTAGACAGGTTTTCGTTCATAAAGCCGCGCACGGCGAGGATGGATGTTTTGATTATATTAATGTATATAACTTTTATGCCACTTATCTCATTGCCTGTAATACGCCAGATTTCATAAGTGACAAAGTAAACACCCTTCTTTATAAGAGCGCCGATCCGTTCGCCAAGAGTTGTCCTGTCCTTGTTTTTCACTGTGTAATAAAGTAAAGCAGTCTGCCTGTAAGCCGGGTTCTGTACTCACGATTACTCGCAAGCGTCTGTCATTTATCTTGTTTTACCGTCGCCGGTAAAATCCAGCGATCTACCCCCCGGCATCGGGCGAGCAACCCTACATGCGCCGGTATACACGATCTCGCAACCCATAAGACGTACGGCGTACCATATCGCTATAATACCCGGTGAGCTTTTACCTCGCCTTTTCACCCTTACTCCCCCCGTAGGGGAGCGGTTTTTTTCTGTTACGTTACTCTGCCCTCGCAGACAGCTTCCCGTTAGGAAATATGGTGCTCTGTGTTGCCCGGACTTTCCTCTCAATGACCACATTGAGCGACAGACCGGCAGACTGCGGTCGCGCAAAGATAGAAATAATTGAAAGAATTTGTTTTTATCCATCTCCACAGAGACAATTCATATACTTTTTTAGTTGAATTACCATGTCTTTTACCTGAGTTCGCTGTAAGAAAACCAACCGCCCTCCCCTCGTCGCCAGCAATGGCGGCGAGAGGGAGAGATCAGGTAAGGTATTTCGCTAATACTTAAGAAGATACTTCACTAACACTTAAGAAGGCGCTTCACCAGCATTTTTGAAGGACCTTCATAAGGGGCTATGAAGCATCTTCATAAGGGCTATGAAGCACCTTCATTAGTATAATAATTTAAGTTTTACTATGGTGCTAGGTCATAAATTACTAATATAAAGATAATTGCAATATATTTAAGCATTTTTTTTGCACTTTTATTTGCAACTTATTATGAAAAATCCGTACTTTTGGTTCAGAAAACTCCGGGAGTTCGGAGTATTGTTTACAGATAGTTTACATTATAAATATTATAAAAATGGCAGTATTCAAAGCAGTGATCCGTAATAAAAGAGCA
>JAISBL010000121.1 GCA_031266215.1 Tannerellaceae bacterium
TAATTTGGCTTCTATGATACGCTTGCGAAGATCAAGGGATAAGGGAACGGGCATAATGATATGGTTAATGAGATTTGAATACGCAAAATTAGTATATAATTTATTAAATTGCTATAATCCGGCAAAATTGAAAAGTGCAGAGTTTTTCAGCAGGCCCTGTTTAGTTCATCTCTTAACTGATTGTAAAACTTTACAGTTTCATCCGGTTCCTTAAAATTAAGCAGAAATAAGCGGCTGTCATTCATCCTTATTGAAATATAAGGCGGGTGATTGATCCTGATGTTTAACTTTACCGGCTTCTGCTCGTTGACCAATCTGAAATTCCCTTTTCTTATACCGCACATTGAACTCCCGAAAGTCATAAGCCTTGTTTTTGGATAAAAAGATACTGTATCAACGGATTGTATGTCGGAAATCTTAAAAACTCCTCCAAAAGCCCCATCCATGCGGATGACGCCATTCTCTATCTTAACCGATGGAAATCTCGCCGGGAGAATGAATACTAACATCAATGTGATAAATAAAAAAGAAAATCGCCAATCCGGGATATAGTTTCGTCTGTCGGTTTGCTTTTTGGATATTCGATTATTATTCTTTACAGTTACAGACTGGTTTGCAATAACGAATAGACAGGCTATTAACATTATCTGAATCATCATTTCAGCCCTGGCTTCCAGTATAAAATAGATAAGGTAAAAAATCAGGAACGAAACCCCTGAGACGATGCAAACCATGCCGTATTTTGTGTATGGGCACCTTATGCAAAGAAAAACGCCTGCAATGCCAAAAGCCAGACCGGCTGTCAATAACAAAACATTCATTGGTAAATATATTTAGGTGAATAAACGATGTAAAGATATACGATTTTTTTACGAAGAATAAATATTTATTCAATAAATCCGTGTATATTTGCGGCCATTGTGCATAAATATACGGTATGAGTGTAAGAAAAGAACGGCAGGAAGCTATCCGCCGGATTATACGGACGGAAAAGGTACGAAACCAGGAGGAACTCTCCAGACGCCTGGAGGCAGTCGGCTTCCCGGCCACCCAGGCAACCCTTTCGCGAGACATAAAACAGTTGAAGATAGCCAGGGTGCACGACGGGAACGATACGTATGTGTATCAGTCGACCGACGCGGCGCGCAGTGTTACTGATCTTGAATTTTCGGGAAACCTGGCAGTGATAAAAACACGTCCCGGGTACGCCGGGGCGATAGCTTCAGACATAGACCGCGAAGCCCCGCGGGAAATACTCGCAACCGTAGCCGGCGATGATACCATACTGCTTATACCGCGCGAAGGATACAGCCGCGAAAGCATATCCAGCGCCATCGCCCGGTTTATCCGTGTAAATAACGACTAACATTTAACTCCATTCCCCCTGCATAAATATGATGACAATAAATAAAGAGAAGGAAGAACCGACAGAAGCGGAGTATATAGACAATATAGATGTTATGGTGGCCGATGCTTCGCACGAGGCCTTCGTAGACATTATACTGGAAACGATAGAAGCAGCCGCCAGGGTGCGCGGAACAGGTATCGCCAGACGTTCGCACGAATATATAGCCCTCAAGATGAAAGAGGGGAAGGCCATAATAGCTCTCACCGGCGACGGCGACTTTGCAGGCTTTACATACATCGAATCGTGGGGAAACAAGCAGTACGTGGCCACGTCGGGGCTTATCGTGGCCGACAGGTTCAGGGGCGTCGGGCTCGCCCGCCGTATCAAGGCTGCTTCCTTTGCCCTTGCACGCCTCAGATGGCCAAGGGCCAAGCTTTTCAGCCTTACTTCGGGTGCGGCTGTGATGAAGATGAATACAGCCCTTGGATACGTCCCCGTCACCTTTGCAGACCTGACCGACGACGAATCTTTCTGGCGCGGTTGCGAAGGCTGTGTCAACCATGATGTATTGTTGCGCACTGGCCGCAAGTACTGTATATGTACAGCCATGCTGTACGACCCCGCAAAACATCCCTTAAGCAAATAACATACATAAAATAAATCACGAATATGGAGAAGAAGAAACGAGTAGTACTGGCGTTCAGCGGAGGTCTTGACACTTCCTTCTGCGCCATATATCTGGCAAAAGAAAAAGGATACGAAGTATACACCGCCCTGGCCAACACCGGGGGCTTCACCGCCGGGGAATGCAGCGCCATTGAAGAAAAAGCCCTCAGCCTGGGATCTGCGCGCCACGCAACGCTTAACATTGAAGACGAATACTATGAAAAGAGCATCAGGTACATGATCTTCGGCAACGTCCTCAGAGGCGGGGTCTACCCCATCTCGGTCAGCTCCGAACGTATCTTCCAGGCCCTTGCCGTCATACGCTACGCCAGGGAGATGGGGGCCGACGCTGTGGCGCACGGGAGCACGGGGGCCGGCAATGACCAGGTACGCTTTGACCTGACCTTTGACGTTATCGCCCCGGACATAGAGATAATCACCCCCACGCGGGACATGAACCTCAGCCGTGAGTTTGAGATAAACTACCTCAAAGAACATGGTTGTAAAGCCGATTTCCTCAAGATGGAGTACTCCATCAACAAGGGCTTGTGGGGGACAAGCATAGGCGGTCGCGAAACCCTGCTCTCAGACCAGACGCTGCCCGGCGTGGCCTACCCGTCGCAACTGACGGCCACGGGGGCGGAAGAAACGCTGACGATAGACTTTGTCAAAGGCGAGATAGCAGGCGTGAACGGCGTAACGTACAGTCGCAGAACCGACGCCATCCGCAGGGTGGAAGAGATTGGTTCGCGCTGGGCCATAGGCCGTGACATGCACATAGGCGATACGATAATCGGCATCAAGGGACGCGTGGGATTTGAAGCCGCCGGGGCGATGCTTATTATCAACGCTCACAAGATGCTTGAAAAGCATACCCTCACCAAATGGCAGCAGTACTGGAAAGACCAGATAGGCAACTGGTATGGCATGTTCCTGCACGAAGCCCAGTACCTTGAACCGGTCATGCGCGACATGGAGGCTTTTCTGGAAAGCGCGCAGAAGAACGTAACGGGGCGGGTCATCCTGACACTCCGTCCTTACGCCTATACACTGGTTGGCGTGGAGAGTGAGCATGACCTGATGAAAAGCGATTTTGGCGTTTACGGAGAAGAACAAAAAGCCTGGACCGCCGACGATGTCAAGGGCTTCACCAAAATACTGGGCAACCATATGAAAATATACCATAACGTGAACGGGAAATGATACGGATAGGAATTATCGGGGGCGCAGGGTACACGGCAGGCGAACTGATAAGGTTGCTGATAAATCATCCCGACGCAGAAATTGTATTCATACACAGCGCAAGCCACGCAGGCTGTAAGGTGACTGACGTGCACGGCGACTTGTTGGGGGAGATAGACATGAAGTTTGCCGGCGAACCTTCCCCGGAAGACGTAGACCTGCTCTTTTTCTGTAGTGCCCACGGAGATACAAAGAAGTTCATCGAGAGTAATCCGCTGCCCGGAGAGCTGAAAGTCATCGACCTGTCGGCCGACTATCGCATCCGGGACGAAAGCCACGACTTCGTCTACGGTCTCCCGGAACTGAATCGCCGGCAGATATGCCACGCCCGCCGCGTGGCTAATCCGGGATGCTTCGCCACATGCATACAACTCGCTCTCCTTCCGCTGGCCAAACACCTGATGATAGGCAGCGATCTGCATATCCACGCAATAACAGGTTCTACCGGCGCGGGTGTCAAACCGGGAGCGACGACGCACTTCAGTTGGCGCAGCAATAATGTCTCAGTCTATAAGCCCTTCGAGCATCAGCACCTGTCCGAGATAAAGCAAAGCCTCGCACAGTTGCAGCACAGTTTCCGTCACGAAGTCAACTTCATCCCGGTGCGTGGCGACTTCGCCCGCGGCATATTCGCCACCACATACATGGATATGAAAATCGACCTTGGGGAGATACGCCGCATATATGAAGAGTATTACGACGACCATTCATTCACCTTCCTGACCGACGGCAACCCCGATCTGAAGCAGGTTGTAAACACAAACAAATGCTTCATCCATCTTGAGAAGTCAGGCGGTAAACTCCTCATCATATCCATAATAGACAACCTCCTGAAAGGCGCCAGCGGACAGGCCGTACATAATATGAACCTGCTCTTCGGCCTCGAAGAAACCGTAGGCCTGCACCTCAAACCATCCGGATTTTAAACACCATCATACGATATGAACCTATTTGACGTTTACCCCCTTTTCGACATAGAAGTAGTCCGTGGAAAAGGATGCCGCGTATGGGACGCGGCCGGGAACGAGTATATCGACCTCTATGGCGGACATGCCGTCATCTCGGTCGGACACTCGCATCCTGATTACGTGGCGGCCATCACCGCTCAGGTACAAAAACTGGGATTCTATTCCAACTCCGTTCACAACAGTCTGCAACAGCAACTGGCCGACAGGCTGGGGCGTGCATCGGGATATGACGACTACGCCCTTTTCCTTATCAACACCGGAGCCGAGGCCAACGAGAATGCTCTTAAGCTGGCCTCCTTTCATAACGGTAAACGGCGTGTAGTCTCTTTCAACAAATCTTTTCATGGGCGCACCTCCGCCGCCGTGCGCGTAACCGACAACCCGGCCATAATAGCCCCGGTAAACGAGGGCATGCCTGTCGTTTATGTCCCCATGGGAGACCTTTCCCGTGTGGAAGAAGAGTTCAAAAAAGCAGACGTCTCCTCGCTCATCATAGAAGGTATACAGGGCGTAGGAGGAATACAGATACCGTCGGACGACTTCATGCGTTCGCTACGCGAGCTGTGCACGCGCTACGAGGTGTGCATGATAGTAGACGAGATACAGTCGGGCTACGGACGGAGCGGCAGGTTCTTTGCCCACCAATATGCCGGCATACGCCCCGACATCATAACCGTAGCAAAAGGCATAGCCAACGGTTTCCCGATGGGCGCCGTACTGATCAGTCCGATGTTCAAAGCCGTCCACGGCATGCTGGGCACTACGTTCGGAGGCAACCATCTGGCCTGTGCCGCCGCCATCGCCGTGCTTGACATAATGGACAAAGAGCGTCTGATAGAGAACGCCGGAGAAACAGGCCGTTACCTCCTTCGGGAGCTTGCCACGCTTCCGGGTGTAAAAGAACTGCGCGGCCGGGGTTTGATGATAGGCATAGAGTTTGAAGCGCCCATAAAGGAGATACGACGACGCCTGTTGTTCGAGCATAAAGTTTTTACCGGGGTAGCCGGCGCCCATACTATACGCCTTCTGCCGCCGCTCAGTCTCAGCCTGTCCGAAGCCGGGGAAGCCGTCCGCCGATTGCGCAGGGCGCTGGCAGAGGCGCAGTAACCTCGCAAATGTGCAGTTTCATATCTTTATAGCGATGATAACAATAAATGACTTGAAAAATAACGAGAACTTCTTCCTGATGGCAGGCCCTTGCGTGATTGAAGGAGAAGACATGGCTCTGCGGATCGCGGAACGTATAACAGAGATAACGCACCGTCTGAATATCCCTTATATATTTAAAGGCTCGTATCGCAAAGCAAATCGTTCCCGCCCGGATTCATTCACAGGTATAGGAGACGAGAAAGCCCTGAAAATACTTCGTAAAGTGAGCGAAGTCTTAAACGTTCCAACTGTAACTGATATTCACGAGACCTCTGAGGCTGATATAGCTGCCGGATACGCAGATATACTCCAGATCCCCGCTTTCCTTTGCCGGCAGACCGATTTGCTGGTTGCGGCCGCCCGGACAGGAAAGCACATCAACATCAAGAAAGGCCAGTTCCTTTCACCCGATGCCATGCAGTTTGCAGTACAAAAGGTAGCAGACGCCGGCAACTCCAACATCCTACTTACCGAACGTGGAACAACCTTTGGCTACACCGATTTGGTAGTCGATTATCGGAGTATCCCCCGGATGCAGCGCCTAGGTTATCCGGTCGTTATGGATGCGACACACTCGCTTCAGCAGCCTAATCAGACATCAGGTATATCCGGAGGCCTGCCTGCTCTTATTGAAACTATAGCCAGGGCGGCTATCGCTGTCGGGGCCGATGGCCTTTTCATTGAAACTCACCCTGATCCTGCTAATGCCAAATCCGACGGCGCCAATATGCTGCACCTTGATTTACTGGAAGGCTTATTGCATAAATTAGTGCGTATCCGGAAAGCAATCCGGTAATGCAAACAGATTCCTGCTTATGTGAGATAAAGCATACGAAATCATATGTTTAAACGTTAAAAAAGACAGCTCCCGGAAAAATAGCAATTAATTTTCCCATTGCATAAATAAAATGCTATATATTTGCAATCCAAAAAATTAATAAGTCCTAACATTAAATTTACAAACATGACAAAAGCAGACATCGTTCGTGAAATTGCGAAAAGTACCGGAATAGACAAACAGACGGTATTGACCAGTGTGGAATCTTTTATGGAATTGGTGAAGGATTCGTTGTCCCAGGGAGACAATGTCTATTTGAGAGGGTTTGGTAGTTTTGTGATTAAGAAAAGAGCACAGAAAACCGCCCGGAATATTTCAAAAAATACTACTATCATCATTCCGGAACACAACATTCCATCGTTCAAACCAGCAAAGACATTTCATGACAAAGTGAAATAAAATAGTTATTAATTTAAAATATAAAACAATGCCAAGCGGGAAAAAAAGAAAAAGGCATAAGATGTCTACACATAAGCGTAAGAAGAGACTGAAGAAAAACAGACACAAGAAGAAATAGACCTTGTGCAGCTTCAGAAGAACAAACTTAATTTATGACCTTTTAAGTTTGTTCTTTGTGTATATGAATGAGAATGAAGGTCTGAAATAATAAAATCTCTTTTTATAGTGATTAGTGAATTAGTAGTCGATGTACAACCCAAAGAGATAGCTATTGCCGTATTGGAAGACAAGAGCCTTGTGGAACTGCAAAAAGAAGCCCGCAACGTATCCTTTTCTGTCGGTGATATTTATCTTGGTAAAGTTAAGAAACTTATGCCTGGGCTGAACGCTGCTTTCATTGATGTAGGTTATAAAAAGGATGCATTTCTTCACTATCAGGATTTAGGTCCTAATTTTAACTCCCAACAAAAATTCCTGAAACAGGTTTTGAACGAACCGAAGAAACAACCTGTTTTTGCCAGGGCACAAATACTCCCCGAAATAGATAAAGACGGCAGTATAAGTGATGTGCTTAAATCCGGACAGGAAGTATTTGTACAGATTGCCAAGGAACCGATTTCTACGAAAGGCCCACGATTGACTTCCGAGCTTTCTTTTGCCGGGAGATACATCGTTTTGATACCTTTTTCAGATAAAGTATCTGTCTCCACTAAAATCAAATCAGATGAAGAACGAGCACGTCTGCGCCAATTGATTCAAAGCATTAAACCCAAGAACTTCAGCGTAATAGTACGTACATCCTCAGAAGGCAGGCGCGTAGCCGAACTTGATCATGAAATGAAAACACTGATGAAACGATGGGAAGACAACGTAGTGAAAGTACCCAGACTTAAAGCGCCGGCTCTCGTCTACGAGGAAACAGCCCGTACGGTGGCGCTTCTGCGCGATATTTTCAATCCCTCGTTTCAGCACATTCATGTGAACGATAAAGAAGTTTACAACAATGTACGCGATTATGTGAATTTAATTGCTACCGGCCGCGAAGATATAGTCAGTCTGTATACGGGAGAGCTTCCGATATTTGACAACTTCGGGATTACCAAGCAAATCAAATCCTTATTCGGACGTACGATAACATACAAAAGTGGAGCCTATCTGATTATAGAGCATACAGAGGCCATGCACGTCATAGACGTAAATAGCGGAAACCGTTCTAAAAGCAGTGATGCTCAGGAGAAAACGGCAATAGACGTTAATATAGCCGCCGCCGACGAAATAGCCAGGCAGCTTCGCCTCCGTGATATGGGAGGTATCATAGTTATCGATTATATTGATATGTCTGAATTAGCCAACCGTCAAAAGCTCTATGAGCACATGCAGAAAGTTATGGCAACAGACAGAGCCAAACATAACATCTTACCACTGAGTAAATTCGGACTGATGCAAATTACACGCCAGCGAGTCCGTCCGGCAATGGATGTGAATACCTCGGAAAATTGTCCTACCTGTTTCGGAACAGGCAAAACAAGTCCATCTATCCTTTTTACCGATAGTCTGGAAGGAAAAATAGATTGTTTGGTTAATAAACACAAAGTGAAGAAGTTTACCCTGAACCTGCACCCTTATGTGGCAGCATTTGTAAACAAAGGTGTTTTCTCTTTAAAATGGAAATGGAAACTGAAATACACACGTAAATTGAAAGTAATCCCTGACCAGAGTCTTGCCTTTCTGGAATATAAGTTTTATGATTCTGACAGAAACGAGCTTGACATGAAAGAAGAAAAAGAAATCAAGTAAAGAGGGAGTGTCCTTCGGTTGAGGGTGCTGAAAAAGTAGCCCATTAAAAACATATGGATCTCCTTTCAAATAAAAAAAGACAGCGGTACTGATAGTTTTTCTATTCGTATCGCTGTCTTTTATTTGTGCAAATGGATGGAGCCAGTGGTATTGCTTTGTTTTCAGCACTATATCTGAGGAGTATAAAACGAAACGGGTATTAGATTCTGCAAAAGTAATAACACCCCCAATGCGCCACTCCCTATACCTGCTACTCTTTATTTTCTGCTTTCCACACGCTAACAATTTTATTCATAGGCAACATACGAAAGTAAACAGTAGAATCTTTATATTTGCGCGTTCAAAATATAAGGAATATCTGAATATATGAAATTTGCACTTATCGGTTATGGGAAGATGGGTAAAGCCATCGAACGGATTGCAATTGAGCGCGGTCACACCATCGTGTCGGTCATCGACGTAGAAAACAGAGGAGACTTCGCCTCCGGGGCATTCAGGAGTGCAGACGTAGCGATAGAGTTTACTACTCCCGAAACAGCAGTAGATAATTATATGCAATGTTTCGCAGCCGGAATACCGGTTGTTTCGGGCACCACAGGATGGCTGAGCCGTTTCGAAGAGATACGCCAGCACTGCGCCGGTGGCAAACATACCTTCTTTTATGCTTCTAATTTCTCTATGGGAGTGAACATCTTTTTTGCCCTTAACCGATACCTGGCAAAAATCATGAACCGGTTCCCTGAATACGAGGCAAAACTGACAGAAACACACCATATACATAAAGCAGACGCCCCCAGCGGAACTGCAATTACCCTGGCAGAAGATATAATAGAGAACATCGACCACAAAAAACGGTGGCGGTTGGCCGATGAGACAGAACTGTCCTCCGACCTGTGCATACATGCCATACGCGAAGGTGAAACGCCCGGCAGGCATGAAGTTTCCTATGAATCCGACGCAGACTATATCAGCATCTGCCACAATGCCAAAGACCGCCGGGGATTTGCCCTGGGAGCAGTAGTAGCGGCCGAGTTTACGGCAGGACGAAAGGGTTTTCTGGGAATGTCTGACATGCTGGCGTTTTAATTTTCCGTCATTAATAACTTATGAGCATTATGAATAAGATTTCGAAAAAACAGTGGATTAAGTTTGGTATTGCAGCTACATTATATATTCTTTTTGCAATCTGGATGCGCAACGGCTGGTTGTTTCTCGGATTGATTGTGCTGGCGGATATTTTCCTGACAAAATATATACCGTGGGGAGCATGGAAGAAAACGAAAAACCCCTCCACGCGCACGGTGCTGGAATGGGTTGACGACATCCTGTTCGCCCTGATAGCCGTATACTTTATCAACCTTTTCGTCTTTCAGAACTATCAGATACCAAGCTCATCGCTGGAAAAGTCGCTATTGGTAGGCGATTACTTATTTGTCAGCAAACTAAGCTACGGGCCGCGGGTGCCTAATACGCCCATTTCGTTTCCACTGGTACAGAACACCATGCCTGTTACAAACACCAAATCATACCTGGAATGGCCAATGTGGGGATACAAACGTGTAGCCGGACTCGGCAGGGTAAAACGTAACGACATTGTGGTATTCAACTTCCCCGCCGGGGACACTGTGGCCCTCAAACAGCAGAATCCCGATTATTACACGCTGGTAGCCGAATACGGCAGGGAATATATCCACCAGAATCGCGACCTGTTCGGCGAAGTGCTATACCGCCCGGTAGACAAGCGCGAAAACTATGTAAAACGGTGTATCGGGATGCCGGGCGACAGCCTGTCGGTACGTGACAATCAGGTGTATATTAATAACTCGCCGGCCGAGAATCCTGAAAATATGCAGTATAACTATTACGTAGAAACCGATGGCTCGCCCATCACCGAAGAACAGTTCAGACTGCTCGACGTAAGTCGTGACGACCGCGCGCTGGCCAGTCAGAATACCCTGTCATACGTAGGGATTTCCCCCGGTGCAACCCGCGTATACCACCTGCCGTTAACACAAAAGGCCCTGCGCATAGTGGAAAAGTTACCCGGCGTTACGAAAGTCGTCATCGAACCTGACGCCTTCGGAGGTACAACATATCCCGTAAACTACAATACCGGTTGGACGCGTGACAATTTCGGCCCTTTATGGATACCCACCAAAGGCGCCTCCATCACCCTTACAGAGCGTAACCTTGCACTGTACAGCCGCTGCATACGAAACTATGAGAATAATACGCTGGAAGAAAAAGACGGAAAAGTATACATCAACGGAAAAGAAACAACAAGCTATACTTTTCTCTATGACTATTATTTCATGATGGGCGACAACCGCCATAACAGCGCCGACAGCCGCTCATGGGGTTTCGTACCCGAAGACCATATCGTAGGTAAACCTATACTCATCTGGCTTTCGCTGGATAAAGACCGCGGATTATTTGACGGAGGCATACGCTGGAAGCGTATGTTCCGTATGGTGCATAAATAAAACCGTAATGGAAGCAGACAGGCGCACCTCTTCCCTGTGGCACAAATTCCTGTTGTTTAACCACAAATGGGTAACGACTATCGCGTTACTCGCCGCCATCCTGCTCATAGTCCTGTATGTGCGTACGTTCTGCGTCGGGTCATACCGCATCTCTACGGCCGCGATGGAAAACACCCTGCATGAAGGCGACTACGTGCTGGTAAACAAATTCAGGCCAGGCCGTATGAGTCACAACCAGGTTCTCCTTTTCTTCAGCCCGCTGATGAAAGACCGTAAGGAAGCTCCCATTTTAGTAAGCCGTTGCATCGCCGAGCCGGGTGATACCATACAGGTGAGCAACGCCGGATACCGCATCAACGGAACGGTTTATCCGCGCTCGCCCAACGCCTTGTCATCATACGCCATTGAGGCGGAGATGAGGAATTATTTCGGGGAGGTATTGCGAAAACTGAACATCCCTTTACGGGATATGAAAGAAACTTCCTCCGGCGGCATCACAGTAAGTCTGACCTCCTTTGAGGAATACCGCATACGTGAGGAACTGACCGGTTTGATGAATGCCAGGTTTGTCAGGGAAGAAACAGGCAACTATCAGGTTATCGTCCCCCGCAAGGGAGAGGTTTACAGGCTGACCGGGGCCGCTATCACCGCCTGCCGTGAAGCTATACGGGCGGAGGCGGAGGAGAAAGTTGAGTTTCGCAACCGTAAACTGTTCCTTGACGGCAGGGAAACAACACAATTCCGCTTCAGGCAGGACTATTACTGGGTGCTGTCGGATAATATCAACGAAGCGGTAGACTCGCGGCACGTAGGATTTATACCAGCCGGCAATATCATAGGTAAGGCATGGCTATGCTGGTACAGCAAAGACAGGGAACGTGTCTTCAAAAGGATATACTGAATGTTGCCAGTTTACCTCTCTTCGGCCTACCTGGCGCCTGTACAATACTATTGCAGGCTTTTCCACTATACCGATGTATGCATTGAGAGATGTGAAAACTATCAGAAGCAGACCTATCGCAACCGTTGTGTCATTGCCGGGGCAAACGGTCCGCTTACCCTTTCGGTGCCGTTGGAGAAACCCGATAACCCTAAATGCCTTACCCGCGACATACGCATATCCGATCATGGTAACTGGCGCCATATACATTGGAACGCTATCATTTCGGCCTACAATCCCAGTCCATTCCTTGAGTACTACGCCGACGACTTTATTCCTTTTTATGATGGGCGAAGCGGAAGTAAGTACCGCTTCCTGTTTGATCTCAACGAAGAGCTGCGCGAACTGATATGCCGTCTGCTTGATATAACCGTAAGGGTTAGCTACACCACGTCTTATATTACCGGGGCCCCTAACGACTTCCGTCAGTCCATACGACCGAGGCGCCCGGGAGAAGATACGTCTTTCCATCCACGGCCTTATTATCAGGTATTCGCAGATAAGCCGGGATTCCTGCCCAACCTGAGCATACTCGATCTCCTCTTCAATATGGGTCCCGAAAGCGCGTGCGTGCTAAAAGAAAGCTTATCCGTGTGATATCCTCCCCGGGAAAAAACAACCGCCACAAAGCTTGTACAATATGGCGGCCTGCTTTTCGCCGTACGGTTGACTTCAGCAGTGTGTTGCGCTGCTGGCGCTCTAATTTCGAGGCTGATACTGTGCAGCATTTTTTTACCAGCACATCCGGTTGTCCGTAGTCGCCTGCAAGTTGCCCGCTTATGTACATGGGAACCGGCCATGAGGGATGTGCGTCAAATTGCTTTACAATGTTGTCAATGTTGCTGAACTGGTCTTCAATACTTCCGTGACACCTCTTCGATGCTGCAAGGATGGATTCATTTAAATCACTTTAAGTTGGTGTTATATTTATTGGTGTTAGAATCGTAAAAAAACATGTACGTGTTTTTTTACAGCACGTACGTGTTTAATTTCATCTCGTACGCATTATTTTCCATCACGTACGTGTGTTTTCTCATCACGTACGTATTATTTCCCATCACATACGTGTCTGACTTCATCACATACGTGTTTGATTTCATCTCGTACGCATTATTTCCCATCACGTACGTATCCGGTTTCAGCACATACGTGTATGATTTCATCACGTACGTATTTTTTTTCATCACGTACGTTGTCCGGACGGGTTTTGTGCTGTGTGTAAGAGTTGTATATAACATGAGTCGCAGTATGGATAGCCTGAACGGGTTGTTTTTTTCTTCCTTCTCAGTATCACTTCCTGGTAAGAAGTGGTACTGAAATAAAAAGAAATCACTATTAATATTTTATTCAGTGAGGCGGGAAAGAGACCACGCCCGATTGCCGTGACCTCCTCTTCAATATAGGCCCATAAAGAGCGTGCGTACTAAAAAAATATCTATCCGCGCGATATATTCCAGAAAAAAACAACCGCCATAAAGTTTGTACAATGTGGCGGCCTGCTTTTCGTCATAACTTTTATACTTAATACATTGATTAATTCTTCAGGATCGACCAGTTATAACTGCCTCGGCTTTTTTGCTTATAATATATTTAAAGCCCCCTTAGCAGGGTCGCTAAGAGGGCTTTTATACAATGAAATAACTTACCGGCCCGAATCTGAGGGCTTGTAAGGAAAGGGATTACATACTTATGATCTTCTGGGCGCCCAGGGCGAGAGACGATGGCTGTCCTCCTCCAATGGAGACGAGAACTTCGCCTTTCATGGGTTCAGAATGTCCGGCTGCGTTTACAACCGACAGTTGGGCGGGTGTCAGACTAAATTCAACCGTCTGCGATTCACCTGCTTTAAGGTGTATTCGTTTGAATCCTTTCAACTGGCGGATCGGGGTTGTGAAGTCGCGACGGTTGGAGACGTATAGCTGCACTACCTCGTCCCCATCCCTGCCGCCGGTGTTTGTGACCGTCGTTTTTACCACAAGAGGTTCTCCGTCGGAGGGAGAGACTTCCGGTTCGCCGTATTGGAAGGTAGTATAGCTCAGTCCGTAACCAAACGGATATATGGGCGTTCCCCTGAAATAGCGGTATGTGCGGTTGTCCATGCTGTAGTCTTCAAAGTCGGGCAGGTCGCTGACGCTACGGTAGAATGTCACAGGCAGGCGCCCGGCGGGGTTATAGTCTCCAAACAGCACGTCGGCAATGGCCTGTCCGCCGGCCTGTCCGCCGTACCAGGCGTTCAGTATGGCCGGGATATTTTTTGATTCCCATTCCAGACCGATGGCGCTTCCTGTCATCAGTACGAAGACGACAGGCTTACCGGTAGCCTTGAGTTCACGGAGCAATTCCTTCTGAACGGCCGGCAATTCTATAGACGTACGGTCGCCACGCCTGAATCCGTCGATCACGACGCCCATTTCTTCACCTTCTACCTTAGACGATATGCCGCCGGCAAATATTATCACATCAGCATCCCTGAGCGACTCGGCCACTTCGCGGCTGCGCATCGTGCGGAGTGTTCCCATGTCGAAGGATATTTCTGCATTATCGGCGTATTGCCTGTAGTAAATGTCGATCTTGTAGGGTTTATCTTTTTCCGCATTCAGGAGATAGTAAGCATTGATGTTGCCTGTCTTCTCCTGTTTTACTCCGTCGATGTATAACTCTGCCCAGTCGTCGGCTTTGAGTTCGAAGCATACTTCTTCGGATTCCCTGGGAGTAAAAACGGTAGACCATGAGGCAGACATACGGCGCGTGATGATGCTGTCGGTTATGTTTTGCCCGTCACCCCATTGATAATCCACCTTCTTTTCGATGCGCGAAAGCCCCGGCTCTCCTTCACGCTGGAGGTTCTGGTAGTAGTCGGCTTTAAATCCCGGATTGCCGTCAAAGGTAAATAGCGCGTCATCATACCGGGAAGTGAAGACGTAATTGTCAGTCAGGTTAACACCCTTTTCGTAGACCACTTCCACGTCATTGCCGACTTTGGATTTTATACCTTCCAGCAGAGTGGTTATCTCTGTCGGATATCCGTAGTAATTAGCCAGCAGAACACTTTCGCTGTCGGCATTAGGGCCTGTGACGGCGATTTTCTTTATCCGCCCCTTATCTAAAGGCAGGAGGTTGTTATCGTTCTTGAGCAGTACGATAGATTCCTGCGCCATTTTGAGGGCATGAGCCACGTGTGCGGGAGATTCCAGTACGGAGATCGGCGTCTGTGCATACGGCACCCGGTCGTCGGGGTCGAACATGCCAAGGCGGAAGCGTATCCTGAATAGCCTCTTCAGCGAAGTATCTATCGCTTCCTCGGTGATAAGTCCGTTACCCAGAGCGTCGGCCAGGGCCTGGTAAGAACTGCCGCATTCACAGTCGGTACCGTGCAACACGGCATCGGCCGAGGCAGCCTGAGCGTCGGGGTGTGTATTATGCGTCTTGTAGAAATCGTCTATAGCGCCGCAGTCGGATGTGACGTATCCGTCAAAATGCCATTGATTCTTCAATATATCCATCATTAAGACATCGTTACCGCAGCATGGCTGACCGAAGAAGGCGTTATAGGCGCACATGACGCCGGTAGCCCTGGCATCGACGATCAGTTCCCTGAAAGCCGGGAGGTAAGTATCCCAGAGGTCAAAGTTGCTGACTTCCGCATTATAAGTATGCCTGTTCCACTCCGGCCCGCTGTGCACGGCGAAGTGCTTGGCGCAAGCCGATGCCTTGAGGTATACCGGGTCGTCGCCCTGCAATCCCCTGACGAAGGAAGCGCCGATGGCGCCGGTCAGGAAAGGGTCTTCGCCATAAGTTTCCTGTCCGCGGCCCCAGCGTGGATCCCTGAAGATATTGATATTGGGAGTCCAGTAAGTCAGTCCGAGGAAGATACCTGTTTTTCCCTTCCTGGACGAATCATGATAGATGGCTCGCCCCTCGTCTGAGACGTATTCAGCCATCCGGTGGATAGCGTCGGTATTCCAGGTGGCCGCCATGCCGATAGCCTGCGGGAAGGATGTAGCCGGATAAGGGCTGCGGGCCACACCGTGCAGGGCCTCATTCCACCAGTTATAGGCAGGTATGCCAAGGCGGTCGATAGCCGGCGCGTTGTTCATCATCTGCGATAACTTCTCCTCGATAGTGAGCATACTTATCAAATCATCAACCCTCTCGTCAACCGGCAGGTCGGGGTTTTGAAACTTATACTGCGATTGCTTCGCAGTACAGCCGGACAGCAGCAAAGCCAGTCCGCACATAAACACAAGATGTTTTTTCATGTTTGTAGAATATTAAATATATGTGGATTTATGGTACTATGGTGCCATCGTCCAGACGATGCTCACTGGGCCCCGGCAGGTCTCTTACGAGGCCGGTAAGGCGGTAGTAGTTCTCAAGCTGACGAACCATTATCCTCTCGCCGGCGCCTATCTCGATAATGCCTCCACCCCAGTCGGCCCCGTATCCGCCCAAAGCGGCTGACCGTACATCGGCCACGTAGCCCGGAGAGCCTCCTCCGCTCACGGTGTATCCGAAAAAGAAGGGCGTCAGTCCGTATGGTGAGAGTTCACACTTCCAGTCAAGCTGGAACTTGATGAAGAACTCTCCAGGAACGGCTGATATTACGTACCTGTCGTTTATCACGATGACAGAGAAGTGGGGATTGAACTTGCGGTTTTTATCGAAACGCCCTGTGAAGGAAAGCGAATCGGTCTTCACCTTCAGGCCCGGCGTGTCGTAAGGATTGGGGTACAACTCACGCACCAGTTTTACGGTCTCGATGGAGAGAAGTTTGCCCATACGCTCAATTAGGTCATAGTCGGCCTTACGGGGGTCGTCGGGGCTTTGTCGTCCTCCGTCTTTGAAGATGGGGGCCTGATTACCGGCAGCGCCGTTGATGAAGAGGCAGTGTACCTTGTTGTCAAATGCTTCCTCGGTATACCGGGTGGCGTAACCGACATAGTCGGCCGAGACTTCAAAATTATTCCACATAACGTCAGGATGGCAGGCATAGTTCATGATCAGGATGCGCGGGTTACCGCTCGTGTCTTCGATGCGTATAACGCCTACCGAATTGTCCACCTGGCCGTGCGCCAACCGTTCGCGGTTGATATAGCGGTAGTGGTCGTCAGCGAACCAGGATTCGCGGGCGTGACCGTCGTCACGGACAATAAGGCGGTTGAAGCTCAATTGCGGGAAACTACGGTGTCCGCCCGAAATACGCGCTTCAAACATATTCTTCGACGCCTCATCTATCAGGCGGGTAAACATGGCCTCTGTCCATTCCCCTGGCCCCGAAGCGCCCGAATGGTTATGCGACTGGCAGAGGTAGACTTCCTGAAGGTTGTATTTAGCCTTAAGGGAAGATATGAACCGGTCGTTGCCTCCGCCACTGTCGTACGCCAGGAACGCTACTCTGATGCCGTCTACGTCTAGAATGAGACTGCGTGCATACAGGGAGTCGTGCACCGGATACCTGGTTTCAGGTGGGGTGATGTTGATCTTGGCGGAGCCGGCCATCAGCCTGTTTGCTCCCGAAGCCACGCCGGTGGCTGTGAAAATAGCACCGCACAGTAATAAAATGGTGGCTAAATGGTTATGCAGTTTCATTGTTTTATGAGTTTAAATATTATTTAAGTCTTGTATTCCATATCTCTTTGATCGTTTCCTCCTGTGAATAGCCGACAGGGCAGGCTACGCTACGGGTATTGGCAAAGTAGGATCGGTGTGACTGGCTGCCCAGTGGGCCGGATATCATACGTATGAGACAGAATTGGAGGTGCCCGTTGGGATCGGTACGGCGAAGCCAGTCGAAAGCATACCATAACCAGCGGTTACGGTAGTCTTCATCCTGCATGGCAAACCAGGTGATGTCATCGTATCCCCAGCAGAAATGGTCGTTAACGTTGGCTACGCCAGGCTCGCGACTTATCCCGAAGTTGTCAAACTCTACCAGATAAGGCATGCTTTCGGCCTTCCATCCGCTGGGCGATACGGCACCCTGGCTTCTGAGGTAGATACCGTCGCTGTGCCCAACTTCAAGGACACCTTCCATAGGCTTGTCCACGGTCTCTTTTATGCGCAAGGGGAAGGAGTTGAAGTCAAGCATGCTGACGCCGTCTTTTACGAATCCACCCTTAGGGGTGTGTCCGTCAAGGAGGATGTAATGCCGGCGTGCATGCGTTGTGGCATAGTCGCGTATTTTACGGAGGAAGGCGCTGTAGTGGATTTTCTGGGGGTCGTCACGTCCGATAAGTTCAACCTGCCCCAGGTGGAATGCTTCGCAGCCGATGTCAATGTAGGATCGGGCAAGGAAGTAAAACCACAACTGGGTTTCGAGGTTGTTTATCATCGGCGTGCCTCCACGAGCGCTACGCATTAGTGTTTCATCGGCGGGGTTAAGTCGCTTTATCATATCTTCGACGCTGAAGTTGCGATCTTCCGTCGGCAGGTCGAATGCCTCGAAAACCCATGCTGGTATCTTCAGGTTGCCGGCATCTCCGCTTACATGTTCGAAGAGGCAGGCCTGGAAGATAATCTCAGGGTCGCACTCATGCATCCTGTCAATAAGCCTTTTGGCGTACGTCAGGAAGGCGGGATCGGCCAGTTTGCTCTCTTCGCTCCAGCGGTAGATGGAGCGGCCGATGAACTTTGCCCCCGTATTCAGGAGCATCCGTATATCGTCTTCGCGATAGGGGAAGAGGTAATTCTCCGGGTTGCCCGGCACAAGGAAGTAGCCTGCCGTGACCGATCGGTCAAGGTAGTTTTCGAGTACTTCGCGGGAGATGGATCCGTCGAAATAGAACTTCGACTCTCGTGAAAACCTCTGTCCGTCTGCGCCGGCTGGGCAGCATTGCTGGGACAGAAGGCATACTGCGGCAAGCGTTACCGTGATTATCCCAAAACCAGTTTTTTTGATCGTATTCATTACGTATGTTACATATTTGTTCGTAAGTATGCTACAAGATATTTGGGCGTATACGTCCAATGTATTTGACGTATGCGCCCAAGGTATCCGCAGGTTTACATGCATCCGGGTTAAGATAGTTATTTTATATCTATCATAACCGATTGTCCGGTAACAGGAACCGTCACTTTTGTGACTTTACCGTTGTACCTTACGCTGCACACTCCACCATTGGGGTTACTTATCTCGGCTGACAGTAGGCGGCCTTTGTCCCACTTCATACTGACTTCGTAGCCGCCACGCGCGCGCAATCCGGTGACCTCACCCGTCGCAGCCCAGGAGGCCGGAAGGGCTGGTAGCAGACTTATCTCTCCTGCATGACTTTGTATAAGAGACTCGGCCACTCCGGCGGTAAAGCCAAAAGGCCCGTCCACCTGACTACCGGTCCCCTGGCGGAGAAAATTTCCTGCCACCGAAGCTGAGGCGGTCTGTATGAGCGTACCAGTCTTGTCGCCACGTTCCAGCCTGGCCCACATGCAAATGTTCCACGAACCGGGAAATCCTCCACCCCGTGTAGTACGTGACTCCAGCCAGTATCGGTAGGCGTTAACTATATCTATGTCACTTTCGCGGCGCAGAAGGACACTGTTGCCCGGATAGAACGGAAAGTATGGAGACACGTCGTGCCCGCCACGCTGCGGACGCCAGTCTTCTATCCATTCCTGAACGTATCCCAACTGGTTCACCTTATACGGCGGTAATTT
>JAISBL010000015.1 GCA_031266215.1 Tannerellaceae bacterium
TGCGGGTCATAAGCGTACCGCGCTCAAGCATAAGGTCGATAAACTGCTCCCTGTTGTAGGAAGTCTTCACGTGCGTCTGCGCTACATAATCGTCTGTACGTTCTGTCAGCGGGTTGTCATGCAATGAATAGTCTAACATAGTTTTACATTTTTAGAGATTAATATTAAGGAAAGTATTCTGAAACCGTCAGAAGGATTATACTCACTACCAGACAGCAAATCTCGTAAAATATTCGACAAAAATGCAAAATAAACAAGCCCAATGTTTCATCTTTTTCAACAGTATACCGGCCCGGTTTTTCACCTTTTGCCGCCGCCCCGCATCCGCCCGGCCGTCCCGGAGAGGCGGGGGCGGATACAAACATACTGATAACGTGAGTGAAAGCCGTGCGCTTTTGGATAAGTAAAGTAAAAGAAGTAGTATCCCGGCGCGCCGGCATGATATCACCCGGCACGTCCCACACTGCCGCCATTACCTCCCGCCGTACAGACTTAAAGCCTTTAAGACTTAAGTCACGTTATGGATACACCATAATAAATACCCAGGCAAACTCCTGATAAATCAGATGCGTCAGCCATTACCCCGAACCAGGGTTTCTTACATTGAACTCAGGTTTAGATTATCTTTGCCGCCGGAAACTAAATATTCAAACAAATAAAATGATTGTTCTTGACTGGAAAGAGCCTTTTACCATCGTCTCCGAAGCGGCTGACGAAATGGGTACAGACGCTTATGTGGTAGGGGGGTATGTACGAGATATGTTCCTTAACCGTCCCTCAAAGGATATTGACATAGTGGCCGTTGGCAGCGGCATTGCCCTGGCCGGGGCCGTGGCGGGGAAAATAGGGAAGGGGGCGAAACTCAGCGTATTCAGAAACTTCGGCGTGGCGCAGGTAAAAACCCATGAATGGGAACTTGAATTTGTCGGGGCAAGGAAAGAGTCTTATACCCGCGACAGCCGTAAACCTGTGGTAGAAGACGGTACGCTGGAGGATGACCAGGCCAGGAGGGACTTTACGATCAACGCCCTGGCCATGCGGCTCAACCGCGAAGGGTATGGCGAACTTATAGATCCGTTCGACGGGTGCAGGGATATCGAAGACCTCGTCATACGCACTCCGCGCGATCCTGATGTCACTTTCAGCGACGACCCTCTGCGGATGATGCGCGCCGTACGCTTTGCCTCGCAACTGGGGTTCTTCATCGAGTCCGAAACATTTGACGCTATATGCAGGATGAAAGAACGGATAGGGATCGTGTCGGTAGAGCGCATTACGGATGAGCTGAACAAGATTATCCTTTCGCCACGCCCTTCGGTCGGATTGGAACTGCTGGAACTTTCCGGACTACTGCCCATTATCTTCCCCGAACTGAGCGCCCTCGGCGGGGTGGAGATCAGGGGCGGCATCGGTCATAAGGACAACTTCCGCCATACGCTTATGGTGCTCGACAGCATCAGCCGCCATACCGGCGACCTGTGGCTGCGGTGGAGCGCTATCCTGCACGATATTGCCAAGCCGGCCGCCAAACGCTGGGATAACCGCCTGGGGTGGACGTTCCACAATCATGAATTTATGGGGCAGCGTATGTTGCCGGATATCTTCAGGAGGATGAAGCTGCCGACGAACGAGAAGATGAGGTATGTGCAAAAGATGGTAGGCCTGCATATGCGCCCCATCGCCCTTGTAGAGGATGAGGTGACCGATTCGGCCGTCAGGCGGCTGCTGTTTGACGCCGGAGATGACATTGACGACCTCATGCTGCTGGCCGAAGCCGATATTACGAGCAGGAACCCTGAAAAGGTGAAACGTTTCCTCGAGAACTTCCGTCTCGTGCGCGAGAAACTGTATGAGATAGAGGAGAAAGACCGTGTGCGCAACTTCCAGCCGCCCGTCTCAGGCGAGGAGATAATGTCAACCTTCAACCTGCCGCCTTCGCGCCCGGTGGGCGTACTGAAGGAGGCTATCAAAAACGCCATACTCGAAGGTGTGATACCTAATGAATACGAAGCGGCCCGTGATTTTATGCTCCGGAAGGCGGCCGGGATGGGTCTCCCCTGTCCGGGGCCGCGAGACGCTCAACCGTCATGACGCCTTTCAGGCTTTTTATCTTCCCTATCAGCAGGGCCAGCGAGTTGAAGTCTTTCACCACGACGCCGAAGTTTCCCTGGAAAAAGCCGTCCGCAGAGTCGATGTTGAGCAAGCGCAGACTGACGCCTTTCTCGCGGCTTATGACTGAGGTGATGTTTGATACTATCGATATGTCGTCGCGTCCTGCTATCATAAGGCCAGCCACATAATCGCTCACTCCCTTGCCGCTCCAGCGCGCCTCTACAATGCGGTAGCCGAAGCGGGCGCGCATCTGGGCCTCATTGGGGCAGTCCCTGCGGTGTATTTTTATTCCCTGGGTAGATACGAAGGCGAAAATATCGTCGCCGAAGATGGGATTGCAGCACTTGGCCAGCTTATATTCTATCCCCCGCAGGTCTTTATCTATCACCAGCATGTCGGGCTGGTGTGATATTTCCTCCGCTTCGGTGGCTGCAACAAAGCTCCCGGCGCTGCGCGCTTCGGTCGCGCCGGCCTCCCTTTCCTTACGTTCGAGCTCCAGATAGTCTTCTATCACCTGTGAGGGGTCGAGCCTGTCGGCGGCAATATCCAGGTAGAAGTCGGTCACCGTTTTATACCCCTTCTTTTTGATATAGCGCATCAACCGGCCCTCGTCAGGCTCTATCTTACGGTTCTTGAAGCGGCGCTGTATCATTTCCCTGGCCAGGCCTGCGCTTTTGGCAGCCTCTTCGCGAAGGGCCTGCTTGATCTTGATGCGCGCTTTGGAGGTGGTGACGAATGTCAGCCATCCCTGTGAGGGCGACTGTGAGGGAGAGGTTTGTATCGCAACCGTATCTCCCGAATGCAGTACGTGGCGTATGGGCGCGTTCCTGCCATTCACTTTTGCACCTGAGCACTTCAGCCCAAGCGTGGTGTGGACAGCGAAGGCGAAGTCTACAACGGTTGAGTTCTCCGGCAGTTTGATAAGCTTCCCCTGTGGAGTGAAGACGTATATCTCATCCTTGTAAAGGTCCATCCTGAAGTTCCTCATCAGCTCGTAAGGGCTGGTGTCTTTAGATTCAAGCGCCCGCCTGACACCGGCCAGGAACTCGTCCAGCCCGCTCTCTTCCTTTACCCCCTTGTACTTCCAGTGTGCGGCAAGTCCGCGTTCGGCAATCTCGTCCATCCTCTGTGTGCGTATCTGTACCTCCACCCATCTGTTCTGCGGCCCCATGACGGTAGTGTGCAGACTTTCGTACCCGTTGCTTTTGGGGATGGATATCCAGTCTTTCATACGTTTGGGGTTCGACTGGTACATGCCGGTGATGATCGAGAAAGCCCTCCAGCACTCGGAGCGTTCCTTATCGATCGACTCCAGCGGGGCCGTCAGGACGACGCGGATGGCAAACAGGTCGTATATGTTTTCAAACTCTATGTCCTGTTTCTTTATCTTGTTGTATATGGAGTGTATCGACTTGGTACGTCCTTTTATGTCAAAACAAAAACCCTCCCGGTCGAGCCTCTCCCTTACCGGGCGGACGAACTCAGCTATATAAGCGTCGCGCGAGAGCTTTGTCTCGCTCAGCTTTCCTTTTATGAAATTGAACTGCTCAGGCTCGGTATATTTCAGCGACAGGTCTTCCAACTCTCCTTTTATGGCGTAAAGGCCCAGCCGGTGCGCCAGTGGCGCATACAGGTATGAAGCCTCGCGTACAAGCCGTTCGCGGTCGGCCGGGTCGTCATACAACTGTTTGCCGTTGCGCATCATGTAAAGACGGTCGGCTATCATCAGGAGGATCACCCTCACATCTTCGGCAAAGGAGAAAAGCAGGCGGTGAAAGTTCTCCGAGTCAACCGCCGTATTGCGGGTATACAGTCCGGAGGCCCTGAGCAGCCTGCGGATGATCTGCGCCACTTCGTCGCCGAACAGTTTCTCCACCTCATCTATCGTCACAAGCTCTTCCGCGACATGCCGGTGCAGCAGGTGGGCCAGTACGGGTTTGGCGCCAAGCCCTATTTCGCAGGCGGCGATCGCGGCCGTGTCCATGCTGCACAAAAGAGGGTTGACGCCGCTTTTCTCCTGTCCGCCGTCGTGATCATGTGCAACCACCCGCCGCATCAGTTCGCGCGCTTTATGCAGGTCTTCCTTTCCTGAAGGGTCATACAGTGCACGCAGCAGTTGCCTGTATCTGGAGAAAAACAGCCGCTTTTCTTCCGGTGTAAAAAATGGTTTACTATTCATGGTCAAAAGATCGTTTAGCAGGGCAAATATACAAAAGACATAACTCCAAATCGGTTTTTGTCCGGTAACCCTTATCCGTTTCTTTTTCCGCCGGATTAACTTTTACGATTTCTGCAAGGAATGAACCAAGCAAAGAAAAGAACGAAGAATCAGGACAGCGAGGAACATATTATGTGCCTGATAGATTAAAACCGATTGTAAATTCATAAGTCGTTATTATTAAAGTAGTTTTATCCTAAATTCTCTAATGACCGATTTGGGTTAAAAGGGGCTGTGTCGCCCCCGGTGGCTCCCTGTGGCGTCGGGAGCATCTGACCAGCCTTATTTTGTCGTGTAATTGCGGGCGTTGGTCGGGAATATGCCGGGGCCAGACGTTTTAGCCTTGACTGCGTGAGAAATAGGCGTATCTTTAGCATGGAATTTAAAACACATATTTATTATGGAAACAATAGAAACAAGTAGATGGATGAATTTCCGTCAGTACCACAGACTGAATAAGTTTGTAACCGCCCTGATTTTTGTCGTGGCGGGGGTTGTGATCCTTGGGCATAACATGGGATGGGTGAAAGATTATATCTTCCGCATCATAATCTCATGGCCTATGTTACTGATTGTGATAGGCCTGGTGTCGTTCATGAAGCGAAACCTGATGGCAGGGTTCCTTCTCCTCTGCATAGGCGTTTATTTCATCCTCCCGCGTATACCGGGCATTGAAGGCGAGTGGCTGTCTACGTACTGGCCTACGTTGCTTATACTGGCCGGGGTGGTCATACTGTTCCGCAGGCACAAAGCCCCGTGGCACAAATGCGACGGCCGTTTTAAAGGACAGGAAAGGAGGAAGGAGCAGATAGAGGATGGTTTCGTTGTGGTTGACATAAGCTTTGGCAACAGTAGCCATATAGTGATGGACCCGGTCTTCCGCGGCGCAGACCTTGACGCCAGTTTCGGCTCAATAAGTCTGGACCTGAGACGTACCTCGCTTGAAGCGGCGGAGACATATATTGACATTGACTGCTCTTTCAGCGGTATAATAATATTCATCCCTTCGCAATGGACTCTGAAACTGGAGATAGACAACACCTTCGGCGGATGCGACGACAAACGCTATGTGGCACAGGAGGCAGACTCGGGCCATAAACTGATTATCCGCGGAGACATCCTCTTCGGCGGTCTGGAGATAAAGAATTAATGATGCTGTCACACCCTTTTACCTACTCGCGACGCAACCTGGCGGCGGGCCTCGTGCTAATCATGCTGGCTGTCGGCCTCACCGGAGGATTATTCACACTTTATTGTGGGCTTAGTCTTTTTACTGCATTGGCAGATGCGACTATTTTCGTCGGCCTGCTGGCTGTATGCGGCACCATGAGCTGGTATTTTTTTGCTGTCATGCGGGTTTGGCAGGCCCAGACGGTGTATATGCTATTGGTGCAGGCTGTATGCACCGGACTTTGTTATACGGTTTTATCCCTGCTGGAGATGGAAAGCGCCGGAGCCTTCGCTCGTACGCTGCCCCTGCGAATAGCCGCAGGCGTTATGTACTGGATAATACTGATGCAGGCCTATCATATCCTTCAAATAAAAGGCGAAAAGAAAGAAGAGGAAAAAGAAGAGCCTCTTGCAGTGAAAAACACCCCTGCAGAAACCGCCGGGCAACTCGACCGCATATCAGTCAGGGACGGGGGGCGCATACATATAGTCTCGCTGGGCGAACTGCTTTATATCCAGGCTTGCGGTGATTATGTCACGCTATTCACCCCCGGCGGACAGTATATAAAGGAGCAGACGATGAAGTTTTTTGATACGCACCTTCCTCCTGCAACCTTCGTGCGTATCCACCGTTCTACCATTGTGAACACTAACCACATTATGCGAGTAGAGCTGTTCGGAAAAGAGAGCTACAACATACGCCTGAAGAATGGCGTCAGCCTGCGCGCAAGCGGCGCCGGATACAAACTGCTGAAGGAGCGCCTTAACTTATAATTCTCCTCCCACCCTCACCTCCGTGCTTGCCGTATTTACCAGGGAACGTCAGCTTTTTTCTCTTTTTGGGGTTTATTTCAAACAATTGTCGGTACATTTTGCTTTTATATGGTGAAAAAACATATCTTTGCCACTGTTAATAATAATTCTTATCAAAATTTACACTAAGCCGGGATCCATTCATGTTTAAAAAAATAATATACTATTCATGCTTTTGACAAATCACAAGAAAAAGAAACTTCTTTTCTTATTAAGTATGGCGCTATATCTGACGAACGGTTCGGCGCAGATACATATCGGTTCGCAGGCTCCTCCACATCCTTCCGCCGCCTTAGAGATAAGTTCTGCCGACAAAGGCGTATTGTTTCCCACGGTAGCTTTGACGAGTGTCACTGACGTGACGGCCATTGAGGGTAGTAACCCCGTAAACGGCCTATTGGTATTCAACACGAAGGAAGATGTGTCAATTGGATTGTACAAAGGGTTGTATGCATGGAACAATTTGAAAAAGCTATGGGAGCACATTGTAAGCGATGCGACTTTCCGTACTATGCTCACCTCGTACTACGCCATTGAAGATCTCCTTTTCGCGGCGGACGTAATAACAGCAGATCAGTCAATCTCCAATGGAGCTACCCTTAATCTCACGTTTAATAAACAATACATCAGTAAGAATAAGGATAATAGCTTCGATACAGGCAATAACTGGTTTGTTGTGCCTGAGACCGGCTTCTACAAAATCCAATGCGGGATGGAACTGACTCTCAATACGGAAAATCCTTCTGATAACGCTGAAATAATGTTACTACTTACAAAACCTGCCATGCCGACAGAAACCATTTCGGTAATTGCCCGTCGTATCAATATAGCTATGAGTGCTAATCCCCAATGGCCGTTGAGCCCCTCCATTATTTACACCGGGAAGCTTGACGTTGGCACAAGAATTGCAGTGAGGGGAGGCAATGGGAGTTCTGCCAGCGGCAGTGTAGTGAGAAAATATTTTTATGTATCAGCATATTAACTATTGCAGGAAATGAGAAAATTGTTTATCGCATATATGCTTTTTTTACCGGCCATGCTGGTTCATGGACAGGTATTTATAGGAACGGAGTCGACTGGAAATCCTGTCCTGCTTGAAGTGAAATCAACGAACCAGGGTATCCTGATTCCCAGGATAAATATACCGGACACTTTATCGGCTTCTCCGGTGAATTCCCCCAAAGAAGGTTTATTGGTGGTTAATACCCATCAGAACAAAGAGGGTTTGTATTTTTGGGGTGGGAGTACCTGGGAAAAACTGAAAACGGTTACAGCAGCCGATGAAGAACTTAACCATACAGGGAAGAAAGTTGTTTTTATAGGGATGTCGAACCCATCGACTGCTTTAGTAGACGGGGCCTTTAATAAAATAGCTTTCACCACCAGTTACATAAATGGGAATTTAGCCGTGCCGAGTGATGCGTATATCATTCCGGCAGGCGGCGGCCTCTATGAAATCACAGCCTCTTTCACTGGTAAGACCAATTCCGGCAATGAAGCTTTTTATGCATTAATGATTAATAATTATATGGATAATACAAAAAGACTTTCCCGTACTACAGGAAACCAGATACGTTCCTATACGTCTATATCTGCCAAAACAACTTATTGCGGCCTCTTTAAAGGTAACGAGTACATAGGTGTACTTTTGTACTACAAAAAGCTTAGCGGGAATGTGCCCTTACCGACGGTTGAGGTTAATATAAGTATAAAAAAAGTCACAGACTAATATTCTTAAAATTCCACGAACGATGCTAAAAATAATTGTTTGTATATTATCAATTCTGGTTGCCGGCTTTTCCGGTGTAGCCGAAGCGCAGGTAAGCATTGGGACGGCTGACAAGCCTCATCCGTCGGCCATGCTGGATATGACCTCTCCCACCGGTAATCGCTTAGGTGTGCTCTTTCCATTGATCCCTCTCAATAACTCTACCGACCGTTCCGTCATTTCTTCGCCGGCCGATTTTCTGATTATTTTCTCGCCTTATGCAAATGGCGCGCCACTTCCAGGGTTGAACTACTGGTACGGGAACAAATGGAACCACTTTCTGAATCAGACGGAATTATACGATAGCATATCTGCCAAACATGTCGCGCAAATAGTACTGTTCGTCGAGCAAATCACGGAGGAAACAGTGTTTCATTCATCAAGAAATCCAGACGGTACTGCGCCTTACATATTCCCTCTTGACAATGTTGTATATGACAGTCAGAACGGTTATAATAAGACAAGTAAGGAATATATTATACCTGACAACGGTATTTATGAGATCACCTGCAACGTGGTCATAATTCCGCAAACGACGGGCAGCGGCGATTACTCTATGCAAACCTTTGTCGGAGTAGACGGGAATAGTGTTACTAACGACCTGGTTTCTTTCTCGGCGGTTACGCGTGTTAACGGTTCTGCAACTTATACTGCCGTACTTAATAAAGGGCAACGTGTATATGGAGCTGTCGGGGCCGGGAACTGGGATACTTATAAGTATAGAGTGGTGAGTTCTTCTCTTACGATTGTGAAGTACTAGGCTGAGGAACAGTGCAACACACATCCTATGTTATACAGCACGTGTTAAAGATTTGGATATAAGAAGAGGAAGACTTACTTTTGCGGTGCTAGCAAAATAAGATTTAACGGGTTCCGGCCAATTGCGTTTTGGCCGGGATTCTTTTTTATTACGCAAAATTATTACTATGAATTTAGAACTAATTATCAGGAGGAATTAATATGGCTGTTAGTTATATGACCGAAGAAGGCTATAATAAGATTTTAGCTGAGATTACATATCTGGAAACAGTTAGACGCCCTGAAATCTCCGCTCAGATTGCAGAAGCGCGAGACAAAGGCGATTTGTCGGAAAATGCAGAATACGACGCCGCAAAAGACGCCCAGGGTATTATGGAGGCCAAGCTTGCACAACTGAAAAACCTTATCTCAAATGCCCGGTTGATTGACGAATCACAAGTAGGCACAGAGGCTGTTCAAATATTGAATAAAGTGAAGATACGGAATATTAAGAACAACGCCATAATGAGCTATACGTTAGTGTCTGATTCGGAAGCTAACCTGAAGGAAGGGAAAATATCAGTCAATACTCCCATCGCTCAGGGTCTTATGGGCAAGAAAGTAGGCGATAAGGTAGACATCAGCGTCCCTTCCGGGATCATGAGTTTCGAGATCATGGATATATCTATTTAATAATAACATCAGATGGCAACTATATTTAGCAGAATTATCGCCGGCGAGATCCCCTGTCACAAGATAGCAGAAGACGATGAATTTTTTGCATTTCTGGATATTAATCCGGTAGCTGCCGGGCATACGCTGGTTGTCCCCAGGCAGGAAACCGATTATATTTTCGACTTAGATGATGCGATGCTAGGTCGCATGATTGCCTTTGCCAAACGCGTGGCTAACGCCCAAAAGACTGCCATTGCCTGCAAACGCGTCGGCCTGACCGTTATCGGGCTGGAAGTTCCGCACGCTCATATCCACCTGGTTCCGATAACCTGCGAATCAGACATACATTTTGGTAAAGAGAAGCAGACGCCCTCACAGGAGGAGCTGAGCGAAACCGCCGGCAAAATCAGAAACGCATATAAATAGGTATGGTTTTTGTGTATTCAGCAAAACATACATATATTTGCTGGCCATTTCGATGTAATAATCGAGGCATTTTTAATGATTCATTAGTGGTTTTTACTCATAATTTGTTAACCTTAGAAAAAGGCCCCCCTGAGACAGGGCGGCCTTTTTAATTAACACACACAATAGATAATTATTATTTAAAACTATGCGAAGGCTGGTTTACAAATATGTTCTCCATAAGGTTGAATTCCATGCATCATGGCCCCACTCAAGCGCTGAAAGACCATAGCGTGAAAAGATAAAAATGTTCGCTGCCAAAGCGAGAATCCAGATAACAATCATTGAAATTCTCCATACCTGGGGCAAGGGTTTGAACTTGAATATCACGCTGCATATGCTATAAAGGATGGCAATTACGGGGATAGCAATCAGCAGGATAGTACAGATGCTGACTATAATCCACATCCATTCAGGGTAGGTATGCAGTAAGTGCCATTCGGTGGAAGGTATCAGACTGTAAAGCAGTCCGAAGCCACCTCCCACGCTTCCTGCAATCAGTGCAATGATTACCACTACAAAGACGAACAATAAGACCAGGAAAACCGGTAAAAGGACAATTCCAAGCAATATTACTGCGACTTTCAGCAAGACTCCTATAATATCGACAATGCCATCTCCGATTTTCTGGAATGTAGAACGCGGCTTTCCGGAATTTACATAGTCTCTTACGTTGGAAGAGACTCTCTCAAAGCCGTCGGTCACCGTCTTTCCGATATTCTCAACAGTGATACTTTCGCCTCTCATCTGCAGGCGTTCGGTAGCTGTTTTTGCCATCGGAACAACTAACCAAAGAATCAGGTAAACCGGGATAATCACTCCATATAAAAACATAAACAGAAAGAGCAGCAGACGGATTGGCGTAGGGTCCCAGCCCATATATGCAGCAATTCCGCCGCATACTCCGCCAAGTATACGGTCGTTAGGATTACGGAAAAAGCGTTTTTCTACCCGCTCTCTCGTTGTCTGCTGCGTAAATGATTCCTCGTCAGCAGGCTCGGAACGAGCTGATTCCTCCCCGAATATATCTTCTATTTTACCCATACGTTTAATAACTGCCTCTACGTGTTCGATTGAGATAACTTCGTAGCCTAACCGGATACGTTCGTTCAATATCTCGGAAATGCGCAGCTCGAAATCATTTATAACCTCATCCACTCCTTCTTCTTTGCTGAAGTGGATACGCAAATTGGACAAATATTTTTCCAGCAGTTGGTATGCGTCTTCGTCAATGTGGAAAACCGTTCCTCCCAGATTGACGGTAAGTGTCTTTTTCATTGTTACCTGTATTTAATTGTTTCTAATATGACTTATAGTATCTGTCAGCTCTTGCCACGAAATCTCCAATTCGTTCAAAAACAAATCGCCTTTTTCGGTCAGATTGTAATATTTCCGGGGAGGGCCCTGAGTGGATTCTATCCACTGGTAACCCAACAGTTCGCTATTTTTCAGCCGGGTCAGGAGCGGATATAAAGTACCTTCAACAACTATCAGTTTTGCTTCCTGTAACTTCTGAATAATATCCGAAGTGTAGGAGGCTTCTTTTTTAAGGAGTAAGAGAATACAATATTCCAATGTCCCCTTTCTCATCTGTGATTTTACGTTTTCAGCATTCATTTCCTTAATAATTTTGGGCAAAGATATGTATTGCCTAATAGCCATGCAATACATACTACTGTATTTATGATATTTTAACGAACTGGTCATACGCACAGAAGAATTTCATCACAACCTTAGTGGTACGCAAGAAAAATCCGGTATGCCATGTATCTCTCCCCCACGTCATGAGACATAAACGAATCAATGATTACTATGTTATTGGCAATGAAATAGTTTTATCTAAATGATCGTTTTATCACGTACATGATGTATTTCATTTCATAATATTAAATCAGTCTCCTGTGTGGCATCAGAACAGCCTATAGTATGGTGAATTAGCGGCCTTATGCCTCACCATTTTCCACTCCATCTCCCGAAATAGCTTTTCTCTCAAATGTTGTTATTTATGATTATATCTATGTTATCATAGGAAACATTATTTTTGCAAACTCTTCGAGGTCAGACAAAAGATGAAAACACGGGAAGGTAATAAACTACAATTCAAAGCGATGCAGATATTGCCAAAGAAAAACTCTATTCGTAAAAGCGTACTGCTGTACCGGAGGATACTTCGCAAGAAAGGACATGGGGTACATTCTCCTTTCGTATATAACCTCATTACGAAAGTGATAGAAGAGCGTTGCCCCTACTACAGCTTCTCCGGCATTGAGTTACTGCGCAAACGGCTCCTTATGCAAGGTGAGACCGCCTGCGTCGTAGCGCATGAAGCAATACCCCCCAAGCATTGCGCCCTGCTTTTCAGGCTCGCCAATTATTTCAGGTCGCAAAACATACTTCAGATAGGAGCTTCCGCCGGACTGTCTACATTATATCTCACCTCATACGCGAAGGATGTGAGGTGTATAACGCTGGAAAAGACCTCTGAGCGCGCCTCTATCGCCCGCTGGGTATATGAGGAAGCAGCACGTACACCTATCGACCTCCGGGTAGGCGACTACCAAAATCTTTTGCCTTTTACATTAAAAGATATGGGGAGGATTGATCTTGTTTTTTTCAACACTCATAAGGAAACATCGAATGCAGGTTTGTTCAACATCTGCGTAAAATATGCACACCCGGATACCGTCTTTGTCTTTGAAGGAATAAAAGCAAATAACTCCATGCTCAAGCTGTGGAAGACGGTACGCACACATCCGGATGTGACCGTGACACTTGATCTGTATTCGATAGGCATTGCTTTTTTCAACAAGAAACTTCACAAGCGTAATTATACAGTATATTTTTAAATAACGACTAACATAAAAGGAATATGAAGAAGAGCATTGTATACACAAAGACAGGTGACCGTGGAACAACCTCCCTGGTAGGAGGAAAACGCGTGTCAAAGGCAGATAAGCGAATTGAAAGCTATGGTGCTACGGATGAACTGAACTCTTTCGTCGGCTTGCTTATGACGGAAGTAAACGAAAAAGAAGATATTGATTTTCTACAATTCATACAGCACAAACTATTCACCATAGGTTCCTATTTAGCAACTGACAGAGAAAGCACGGAACTGAGAATAGAAAGCAGGGTGACACCCGAAAGCATCACCCGCATCGAGGAAGAAATAGACCGGATAGACGGAGAACTGCCCCAGATGAACAACTTTGTCCTGCCGGGAGGCTGTCGTTCCGCAGCTTTGGCTCATGTCTGCCGGACGGTTTGCCGGCGCGCCGAACGACAGATTTACCGTCTGCACGAAACCGATGAAGTAGAAGAGCCTGTTCTCGTCTTTATCAACCGTTTATCCGACTACTTTTTCGTATTGGCGCGCAAGGAATGTCTCCTGAATAGCGGAAAAGAAATTATTTGGGATTATTCTTGCTCCTAAAGAATAATATTATATTTTTGCGGGGAATTTGGAAATTTACATTGTAAGGTATTATTAAACAGTTTGATTTTTAAAGCGGTACAGCTATGTATTGGACATTAGAATTAGCATCAAAACTTGAAGACGCTCCGTGGCCTGCAACTAAAGACGAGCTTATCGACTATGCTCAGCGCTCGGGAGCTCCGCTGGAAGTTATTGAAAACCTGCAGGAGATGGAAGATGAAGGAGAAATATATGAGTGTATGGAAGATATCTGGCCGGATTATCCGAGTAAGGAAGATTTCTTTTTCAATGAAGAGGAATATTGAATGCTAAAATCAAGAAGAAAAGAGAGCAAACACTGAATAAAAGACTACCTGTCAAGTAGTCTTTTTGTATTTACAAAGCTACAATAACACACAAACAGGCAGGATATATGAGAGGTTACTTTTTACTTACGACGCTCGCTTCGTTACTAACATTTGCCGGTTGCACATCGCAAAGCGAGGGAGATTATATTGCAGTGACTATCGAGCCACAACAGTACTTCGCCGAAAAGATCGCAGGCGATAAGTTTGCGATACACACCGTAGTGCCCGCAGGACAAAGCCCTGAGATATACGACCCTACCCCTCAGCAAATGATCCGCGTCAGCAAGAGTCGGGCCTACCTGCAAATAGGGCATATCGGATTTGAACAGGCATGGATGCAGCATATACGCGACAACAACCCCATGATGCAGGTTTTCGACCTCTCGGAAGGTTTTGAACTAATCATGGACGAGGACAGCCACCACCCCGGAGGAGTCGATCCGCATATATGGAGCTGCATTGGCGGAGCCAGGGCAATAGCCGGAAACACACTGAAAGCTTTCATCGCCATAGACAAAGACAATGAAGCATATTACCGCCGGAACTACAATAGCATAGTGGCGGAGATAGACGAGACGGAGGCCATCATACGCCAAAAGCTATCACACCTGGCCAATAGCGCGTTTATAATATACCACCCCTCACTAACATACTTTGCCCACGAGTTTGACCTTTTGCAACTGTGCATAGAAGCAGACGGCAAGGAACCTTCTCCCGGTCAATTGAAAGAACTCGTGGATGAAGCACGGGAACATCATGCGAGCGTAGTGTTCGTACAACAGGAGTTCGACCGCAAGAACGCCGAACGGATAGCCGAAGAGACCTCCTGCCGGATAGTCTCCATCAATCCGCTGAACTACCACTGGAACAAAGAACTGATCTCCATAGCAAAAGCCCTGGCGAATGAATAACAGGCTCATAGAAATAGACCGGATAACGGTAGCCTATGACGGCAAAGCCGTCCTGCGCGACATATCGTTCACACTCTATGAGCGCGACTTCCTCGGCATAGCCGGCCCTAACGGAGGAGGCAAGACTACACTTCTGAAAGCCGTCCTCGGACTGCTAAAGCCTGCTGCCGGACGGATAGCTTTCTACCGGGACGGCGAACCGACCGATTCGATCAGAATGGGCTACCTGCCCCAGATAAATCAACTCGACAGAAAATTCCCCATCTCCGTGCGCGAAGTAATTGCTTCGGGACTGATGTCTGAAAAGCCTCTGTTCCACCCCTTCAGCCCCGGACAAAACGAGTGTATAGACCGCATCGCCAGTCAAATAGGCGTAGAAGAGCTATCCACGCACCCTGTCGGCGAGCTGTCGGGCGGCCAATTACAGCGCGTACTGCTCGGCCGGGCCATCGTTTCCAAACCGCAGGTGCTGATTCTCGACGAACCCGGGTCGTATCTCGACAAACAGTTCGAGTCGCACCTTTACCCCCTCCTGAAAGAAATAAACCGGCAGAGCGCCATCATAATGGTATCGCACGATATTGAAACGTTGAACTCACTGACAAAAAACATAATACATATACCCGCATCCAGATGAAAAGAATACTGATAACCGGCGCCAGCGGATTTATTGGCGGATTTTTAGCAGAAGAAGCCCTCTCCAGGGGATACGAAACGTGGGCCGGGGTCAGATCCTCCAGCAGCCGCGCACACCTGCAAGACCAACGCATACGTTTTACAGACCTGAAGTATGATGACGTGGAAACCCTCACAGCTCAGATAGCCGAGCATGGAGGATGGGATTACGTAATACATAATGCCGGACTGACCAGGACGTTGAACAACGGAGACTTCTACCGCGTAAACGCCCAATACACCCACAACCTCATCGAAGCCCTCGCCGCCGCCGGCTGTCCGCCCCGTAAATTCATACTCATGAGCAGCCTCAGCAGCTACGGGGGAGGAGACGAAAAGACCCTGGTTCCAATCAGCCCCGACGATCCTCAACAGCCTGAATCCGAATACGGGAAAAGCAAGCTCGAAGCTGAGCGATTCGTGCGCCAACAGTCACACTTCCCCTACGTCATCCTCCGCCCCACCGGCGTTTACGGCCCCGGGGAGAAAGACTACTTTATGGAGATAAAAAGCATACAGTCGGGGTTCGACTTTACAGCCGGACTGCGTCCCCAGCACATATCCTTTATCTACGTAAAAGACCTCGCCAGGGCAGCCCTTATGATACTTGAAAACGATGCCATCGCCAACGCCCACTACTTCATATCCGACGGCAAAGAGTATACCGACACCCAATTCGCCCTCCTTATACAAAACATCCTTGGGAAGAAACGCCTCCTGCGCCTGCGTATTCCCACAGGATTAGTCTACATCGCCTGCCTCTGCTCCGAATGGGCCGGCAGGCTGAAAGGCCGGAGCATGACCCTCAACACTGATAAATACCTTATACTGAAAGCACGCAACTGGACGTGCGACGCCACATCCCTGTGGCAGGACCTCGGCACTACGCCCGCCTACGACCTGCGGCAGGGACTTGAAGACTGCATAGCCTGGTATCGCCGGGAAGGGTGGCTGTAACACCACGCCCCCCGGCGGCAGCCTCCCCGTCAGAGCTGCCTGAAAAAGTCATTTCCTTTATTGTCTACAAGGATAAAGGCCGGGAAGTCCTCCACCTCTATCCTCCATATAGCCTCCATCCCAAGCTCAGGATATTCCAGGCATTCCACCTTCCTGATACTGTCATGCGCCAGTATAGCCGCAGGGCCTCCGATGCTGCCAAGGTAAAAACCGCCATGCTTCCTGCATGCGTCGGTCACGACCTGACTGCGGTTCCCTTTGGCAATCATGATCATGCTGCCGCCTTCAGACTGGAACATATCCACGTACGAATCCATACGCCCCGCAGTCGTGGGGCCAAAGGAGCCCGAAGGCATACCGTCCGGCGTCTTGGCCGGGCCGGCGTAATAGATCGGATGATCCTTCACATACTGAGGAAGGCCCTGTCCGGCATCCACCCGCTCTTTCAGCCGGGCATGAGCGATGTCGCGCCCCACCACGATAGTTCCCGACAGCGATAGCCTGGTAGCCACCGGATACCTGTCCAACTCCTTCAAAACCTCAGCCATAGGGCGGTTAAGGTCTATCTTCACCGCATCTCCCTCGCCCGCATGGCGCAATTTCTCAGGGATGAGGCGGCCGGGGTTGGTCTCCAGCTTCTGTATCCATATGCCATCCCTGTTGATCTTAGCCCTGATATTACGGTCGGCCGAGCACGAAACACCCATCCCCACCGGGCACGAAGCCCCGTGGCGCGGCAGGCGTATGATGCGTACGTCATGCGCAAAGTACTTGCCGCCAAACTGCGCGCCCAGTCCAATCTTGTAAGCCTCTTCCAGCACCTGCCTTTCGAGTTCCCTGTCACGGAAGGCCTGTCCGCCCTCGTTACCCGTCTCAGGCAGATCATCATAATAATGAGCAGAGGCCAGTTTAACGGTTTTAAGGTTCGTTTCGGCCGACGTACCTCCTATCACAAAAGCAATATGGTAAGGAGGGCAGGCCGCCGTACCGAGCGACTTCATCTTTTCCACCAGGAAAGGCAGCAGCCTCTCCGGCGTCAGCAGGGCCTTAGTCTCTTGATACAGATACGTCTTATTAGCTGAGCCGCCTCCCTTGGCGATGCATATAAACTTATACTCCATACCCCTGACGGCATAAAGGTCTATCTGCGCCGGCAGGTTACAACCGGTATTTATCTCTTTGTACATATCCAGGGGAGCATTTTGAGAGTAGCGCAGGTTTTCCTCCGTATAGGTCAGATACACACCTTTGGAGAGAGCCTCCTCGTCGTTGCCGCCGGTCCACACCTGCTGGCCCTTTTTACCCGTAATGATAGCCGTCCCGGTATCCTGGCAGAAAGGGAGCTTACCCTTGGCCGACACTTCGGCGTTACGCAGGAAGGTAAGCGCCACGAACCTGTCGTTATCGCTCGCCTCAGGGTCTGAAAGTATCTTCGCCACCTGCTCCTGATGGTCAGGGTGCAAATAGAACGAAACATCATAAAAAACCTTCCTGGCCAGCATGGTCAGGGCTTCGGGTTCGACCCTGAGGATTTCTGTTCCCTCAAACCCGGCAACCGACACATACTCTTTTGTAAGCAAATAATATTCAGTCTTATCTTCCCTCATAGGAAAAGGTTCCTGATACCTGAACAATGGTGTTGCCATATCGCTATAATTTTTTAATGTATAAATGTTTATCAACCTCGCAAAGATATATCAAATAATCAGAGCGACGCAACGATGTGTCCGCCGCGGGGGCAAAACTATCGGCTACCGGCCGTCACCTCACATGAATGAGCCGGCTTATTTCACACGCATTATATTATGAAGCAGTCTATCCCGGCAAAGTTTAAATGTTGATAGTATTAAAAAACTGACTCGATGCGAGAAAATCAGCCCCACAAATACGTGATGGAGTGACGTAGCTTTCATCATCTGTGTACGGGACTGTTCCTGATATGGGAGGTCAGCTTCCCAGGCAGGGCAAACGCATTTAAGATATGAGTAACGACAAAAAACTCCCGAAGGAGTTTGCCCTGAATAAAAGTCAGGTGTAATCTGTGGCCTTTTCCCCTGAAATGTGTCCAACTTTCACCGAAATGTGTCCACTTCTCATCAAAATGTGAGCAATTTTCACCGAAGTGTGGGCAATTTTCACCGAAAAGTGAGCAACTTTCACCGAAAAGTGAGCACTTCTCATCGAAAAATGAGCAACTTTCACCGAAATGTGTCCGCTTTTCATTGAAATGTGGGCCACTTTCGCCGTATTTTTCCTACATTATCTGAGTTCGGGATAAGGGGTTATAAGGAAAAGAAACAGGCATGGGTTTAACTGTATTTTCAACTGAATACCCGGTATCGAAACCTAAAACTCAATCCTGTAGCTCACGTTTACCATGCGGGTTACGTACATGCGCGGCTCGATCACTCCGGTTTTCAGGTTGTACTTGTGTCCCATGTACCGCTCCGTTCCGGTAACGTTGACGGTCTTTACGGCAAACTCGTGAGCGACGCGCCGGCGGTTTATGCGGTAGTTTAGCGAAATGTCGCCCATTATCTGGGGCGAAAACTGACGGGCGTACATTTGCGACTGGTCATACTGCGCCTCAAAGTCGGGGTGGGCAAGCGTGGCGGCTTCGTCAACGGGCGTGTAGCGTTGTCCGCCGAGCACGCTCATTTTGAGGTTTACGCCCAGTACATTGTTGCCGGGCATCCACTCTTTGCCTGCCAGACCGTTTACCACGAAGTTGCGGTTGTAGCGTGTGTCGTGCCATGCGCCGTTGCCGTCGCGGTATTTCGATTCGTACAGCGAAGCGTTCAGCATCCAGTACAGCCCGTTGGTCAGGTATTTTTCGAAGGTGAAGTCCACGCCGTAGTTTCGACCAAGGCCTTTTCCTACAAGGATTTCGGTGATGTAGTACATCTCGCGGTTGAGTATGGACCAGGCCCCGTTTTCGGTAACAGGTACGTTGAACAGATGCTGGTAGTAAGGCTCTATCCTAAGATTCATGTCGTCCGAAATGCGGCAGGCGTACGACAGCATCAGGTGATGGCTCTTGGTAAAGCCCAGCTTTCTGTTGGGCTGGTTGCCGTTTGCATCTTCTACGAAATAGGCGTCCGCCTTTTCCATGCGGCTGTGCAGCCCGTAGGCAATGGCAAAAGCGTTTTTAGACGAAGCCTGCCACCGCAAGCCCACGCGCGGCTCAACGACTGTTTTTTTGCTCAGCGCAAGAAATTGAGCGTTCACGCCTGCGGTAAGGATCAGGCTGTTTCCGATGTTTATTTTTGAGCTGGAGTACGCCGAAACAAGGGTAGTACTTCCGTCGGCGTCGATGTAGCTTTCGAGCGGGTCGCCGAACAGTTGGGCGTAGTCAAACTTCATATCGTAGCGGATATTCGTTAGCGTGAAGCCGGTTTTGTTGGTGTGTCGTGCGCTGAACTTGTGGTTAAGCGACGAGGTGAAAACAAGATTGGTAGTGTTGGAAGTCATGTCCGACATGGGGCTGCCGTTTTTGTTCAGGTCGTAAATATCCTCGTCAATGCTTGTGTTTTGGAGCGTTGCGGCAAGGGTAGTGTGCAGCGAGGTTTTGCTGTTGCCAAACAGGTATTTGTGCGACAGTCCCGTTGCTCCCGACGCCAGCTTTGCCGCACTCGAAATTCCGTCGTCCGTATATTTCCATTCCTCCGGCTCGTCCACAATCGTCGAAATGTTATCTATCAAGCCCACGCCCCACAGCGAGAATGTTCCCGCCCGCCGCGTTGGGAAGTTCAGCTTAAAGTTCAAATCCT
>JAISBL010000046.1 GCA_031266215.1 Tannerellaceae bacterium
GTTATGAGCATATTTCTAATTAAAAAGGAATATTGTTTGCTTGAGCCGTGTGAGGGGAAACTTTCATGCACGGTTCTTAGGGGGGAAAGCACCCGCAAGGGTGCTGACCTACCCGACCTTATTCTTACCATCCTTTGAAAAAGATATCCTGCTGCCCGGTCTCAAAATAAAGTGTAGTGACATCATAAAAAACAATGCCAATTCTTCCTCCAGGTATTTTCAGAGTGTTCCACACTGATTTGTTGTATCAACTCCCGCCTGGTGGCATATAACTTATCCATATACTTGTATATCCGGTTAAGCTCCAAGTCTTCATCGTAATAGGATTTTAGATAAGCCACTGTGGCAAGTTTACTTGCCGGTTGACTGATACGCGCTATTACCAAATGAGGGAGAATGTCATCTTCAATACGGTTGAATCCGATATGGTCATATATCCGGTTCAGCAATAGTTGAGTGCCATTAATCAATACAGAATCCACCTTGCTAAGCATTCTCTCTGTTTCTATTGTCTCCTGCATCTTCAAATCGGGTTCTGTAAAGTCTGCTAATTACTGACCGCCATATTCCTCAATCCACAGTCGGGCTTTAAGGCATAGGCTGGCAACCTCGGATTCAGATTTGGAGTTGCCAAAGCGTTTAATTTCCTTAGATGCCACATTACTCTTATCCACCACCACAACGCTGATACTACCTGAACAATTTTTCTTCCTGCGTATAAACATGTGCTAAAGATACCCAAAAATTGGGCCGAGCCACCCAAATCACCCAAAAATATTTTATATTTACTTGATAATTATATTGAAACAAAATTAAACACAAGGGGAAATGTTAAAAGTGACGAAGTCAGGAAAACGCACCCGTGACGCCACTCGCGTGAGGGTTTCTATTATGCCGGACTCAGGCCCGTAAGGTATTTGTGGATGGCGTGGGCGGCCATGCGTCCGGAATCTATGGCGCGAACTACCAGACTGGCGCCCGTTGAAACGTCGCCGGCAGCGAATATGCGTTCTACCGACGTTGCCGACGTTGCCGAGGCTACGTTGCCGCGGGCGTCATAATCTACGCCCAGGGCGTCGAGCAGACCTTCGTGTACGGGGTGGACAAATCCCATCGAGAGGAAGACGACGTCGGCTGTGATGATCTCCGTGGCGCCGGTCAGCGCATCGGTCACCTCTACGCCCGTCAGTCTGCCTCCTTCGCCTGTGAAGCGGCGCGTAGCAAGAGACCACCGCCGCGTACAGCCCTCCATATGCGAGGATGAGGTCTTCAGTACGTTTGGGTAGAGAGGCCAGGGAGTGGCGGGGTTAATGCCTTCGGGCGGCTTGGGAAGTATCTCTATCTGGGTGACCGAGCTGGCTTTCTGGCGTACGGACGTGCCGACACAGTCTGAGCCGGTATCGCCCCCGCCGATGACCAGCACATGGCGGTTTTCGGTCTGTATGCGGTCTTGCGGCGCAATCTCCGCTCCCCTCACCAGCCGGTTCTGCTGCCTGAGCAGATCGAGGGCGAAGTGTATGCCTTTCAGGTCGCGCCCTTCTACGGCGAGATCACGCGGCTTGCCGGCCCCTGTGCACAGGCAGACGGCGTCGAAGCTGTCCAGGAGTCCGGCGCCGGAGATGTCCTTCCCCGCTTCGGTATTGTTCCTGAACTCTATGCCTTCGGCCTCAAGGAGGCTTATCCTGCGGTCTATTATCTTCTTATTGAGCTTGAAGTCGGGGATGCCAAGACGCAGAAGTCCGCCCGGAGCCTCGTCTTTCTCTATCACCACGACGTTATGCCCGCGGCGGTTTAGCATGTCGGCAGCCGCCAGTCCGGCCGGCCCTGAGCCTATGACGGCCACCCGGCGGCCGGTGCGCTGACGGGGCGGGCAGGGTTTGACGTATCCTTCGCGGAAGGCATGCTCGGCAACGGCCGCTTCGTTCTCACGTATGGTCACCGGGACGCCCTGGAGGTTGAGCACACAGCTTTTCTCGCACAGCGCGGGACATACCCGGCCGGTGAACTCAGGGAAGTTGTTAGTGGCCGAGATACTGTCGTAAGCCTCCTGCCACTTCCCCCTGTACAGGGCGTCCTGCCACTGGGGCATGCAGTTGGAGACCGGACAGGCCCAGTGGCAAAACGCCACGCCGCAGTCCATGCAGCGCGAAGCCTGGAGCAGGCGGTCTTCTGTATTGAGCGTCTGCTCCACTTCGCCGAAATCTTCTATACGTTCCAGCACAGGTCTGTAACCTGCTTCTTTTCTGTTTATTGTTAAGAATGCTCTTGGATTACCCATTGTCTTTAAGAATTAATAGTCGTGCTCTATTTGTGCGATCCTGCGGTTGATAGCCTCCATCTTTTGCTCCTGCATTATCTTTTTGTATTCAAATGGAGTTACCTTGATGAAGCGACCTATGTATTCGTCCCAATTCCTGAGAATGTGCCTTGCCTGCGGACTGTGAGTGTACTGTGCGTGGGCGGCTACGAGGCGTCGCAGCTCTGTCCTGTCCGCAAGGTCTTCTACTAGTGACAGCTCGACCATCTCCATGTTGCAGAAGTAGTCAAACGTCTCATCAGCGTTAAGCACATAAGCTATCCCGCCGCTCATGCCGGCGGCAAAGTTCTTTCCGGTAGGCCCCAACACCACGGTGCGGCCTCCGGTCATGTATTCACAACAATGGTCTCCCACGCCTTCAACTACGGCTGTTGCGCCGCTGTTACGCACGCAGAAGCGTTCGCCGGCGCGTCCGTTGATATAGACCTCGCCTGATGTAGCCCCATATAGCAGGGTGTTACCGACGATGATATTGTTTTCGGGCGCGAAAGCACTTCTGGCAGGCGGCGTCACGATGATGCGCCCTCCCGAAAGCCCCTTGCCGAGATAATCGTTGGCCTCGCCTTCCAGACTGAGGGATATGCCGGCGGCAAGAAAGGCCCCGAAGCTCTGCCCGGCAGAACCTTTGGCCTTTATCCTGATGGTATCATCGGGCAGGCCAATGCTTCCGTAACGTCTGGTGACCTCGCCCGACAGCATGGCGCCCATTGTACGATCAGTATTGGCTATGTCTATGCTTATCTCCACCGGGGTCTTGTCCTCCAGGGCCTGTGAGGCCCTGCCGATAAGTTCCACGTCGGGCACGTTGTCTATCTTGTGCTCCTGATCTTTTTGCCATGAGAGGGCGTTGGTTGTGGGCAGGAAATGGAGCAGGGAGGAGAAATCAATCTTCGCAGCCCTGGAGCTCCCGCCGGTGGGGCGCAGGGTGAGCAGGTCGGTTCGGCCAATCACCTCGTCGAGCCGGCGGAAGCCCATAGCCGCCAGATGTTCGCGGACTTCTTCGGCCAGGAAGCGGAAGAAGTTAAGCAGGTACTCATGCCGGCCGGTGAATCGCCTGCGCAACTCGGCGTTCTGCGTCGCTACGCCCACGGGGCAGGTGTTGAGGTGGCATTTGCGCATCATCACGCATCCCAAGACAATCAGCGCGCTGGTGGCGAAACCGTATTCTTCGGCCCCTAGGAGAGTGGCTACTATGATGTCTTTGCCGGTCTTCAACTGGCCGTCGGTTTGCAGTTTGACCTGTCCACGGAGGTTGTTCATCACCAGAGTCTGCTGCGTTTCTGCCAGTCCGAGTTCGCCCGACAGCCCTGCATACCTGATTGAACTGACCGGACTGGCCCCCGTGCCGCCCTCGGCTCCGCTTATAACGATAGCGTCGGCTTTGGCCTTGGCCACTCCGGCGGCGATGGTGCCCACCCCGCTCTCGGCCACCAGCTTGACGCTGACGCAGGCGCGGGGGTTGACGTTCTTCAGGTCGAAGATCAACTGTGCAAGGTCTTCAATGGAGTATATGTCATGATGCGGAGGCGGCGAGATAAGCGTTATGCCCGGTATGGAGTGGCGGGTGTCGGCTATTATCTTGTCTACCTTGAATCCGGGCAGTTGTCCTCCTTCTCCCGGCTTGGCCCCCTGTGCTATCTTTATCTGCAACTCATCGGCATTGACCAGGTATTCCGTTGTCACGCCGAACCGGCCGGAGGCTATCTGCTTGATGGCGCTGCGGCGGTTCAGTCCGTCGGGGCCAATGAGGAACCGGCCGGGGTCTTCGCCCCCTTCTCCGGTATTACTTTTCCCTTTAAGGATATTGAGGGCTATGGCCATAGCCTCGTGCGCCTCTTTGCTGATAGAGCCGAACGACATGGCGCCTGTAACGAAACGTCGGGTGATGCTCTCTACCGGTTCCACCTCCTCAATGTCTATGGGGTTTGTGCTGTATGTGAGGAAATCCCTTAAAAAGACAGGCTCCGTCTTATTGTCTACAATGTCTGTGTATTCTTTGAACTTAGTATAATCGCCCAATCGCGTCGCTATTTGCAGCTTTGATATGGTTTCAGGGTTCCATGCATGATATTCGCCATCTTTGCGATAGACGTAAATACCCCGGTTATCCTGCTGTGCAGCGTTATCGCCACCGAACCCTCCGGCGTGCATCCTGAGTACGTCGCCGGCTATATCGCTCAGGTCTATGCCTCCGACGGTGGAGTTCATGCCGCGGAAATAGCGGCTGAGCGTTTCCTGACTGATGCCCACGGCCTCGAATATCTGCGCTCCGCGGTAGCTGCCGAGTGTAGATATACCCATCTTTGATATGATCTTAAGAAGCCCTTTGCTGACGGCCTTAATGTAGTTTTTCTCGGCTGTGTGATAGTCAAGCTGCACTTCGTGCCGCCTGACCAGGTCGTCAAGTATGGCATAAGCCATATAAGGATTGACGGCGCTGGCGCCGAAGCCGAAGAGCAGGGCGAAGTGCATCACCTCAGAAGCTTCGGCCGTTTCCACCACGATGGCCGTCTGCATCCTCTTGCGTTTGTCTATAAGGTGGTGGTGAATGGCCGAGAGCGCAAGCAAAGAGGGGACGGGCGCATGCAGGGCGTCCACGCCCCTGTCGGTAAGGATGATGTAGTTATATCCCTGGTCAACCGCCTCTTCGGCCTGCCGGCAGAGGCTGTCGACAGCCGTTTCCAGTCCGGCGGTCCCTTCTGAGGCTGTGAAGAGCATAGGTATGGAGATCGTCCTGAACCCCTTATACCCAAGATGTGTCAGTATGTCCAGGTCTTCATTGGTGATCACGGGACATTGCAGCCTTACCATTTTGCACTGGTCTGGCGAAGGCTCAAACATATTAGCCTCCTGGCATCCGATATACAGGTAAAGCGACATGACCAACTCCTCGCGGATGGGGTCGATGGGCGGATTGGTCACCTGGGCGAATAACTGCCTGAAGTAGTTGAACAGCCTCTGGGGTTTGGACGACAACACGGCCAGCGGCGTATCGTTGCCCATAGAACCTGTCGGCTCTTTACCCTCTTCCACCATAGGAGTAATGATCTTTTTGATGTCCTCCCCGGTATATCCGAAAGCCTTTTGCAGTTCGGAGAAAAGCTCGACGCCATGTTTCACCGTCCGGCCGGAGTGTATATCCGAAAGGATGATACGGTTCTTGGCCAGCCATTCCCTGTAAGGATAAGCCGAAGCCAGGTCTTCTTTCAACTCCCTGTCGTAACAGACCTGTCCCTTTTCGGTGTCTATGAGGAGGAGCTTGCCCGGCTGAAGGCGTCCTTTTTCTTTTATCTGCGAAGCGTCGAAAGACAAGACGCCCGCTTCGGAAGCAATCACCATCGTGTCGTTGTTGGTGATAAGGTAACGTGCAGGCCGGAGCCCGTTACGGTCTAGCATTCCCCCGGCATACCGTCCGTCGGAGAAGAGCAGTGTGGCCGGGCCGTCCCACGGTTCCATCAGTATGCTGTGATATTCGTAGAACGCCTTTAGCTGCGGAGATATGGGGTTCTTGTCGTTCCAGCTTTCGGGGATCAGCATAGACAGGGCGTGCGGAAGGCTCATTCCTGCCATTACGAGGTATTCGAGGATATTGTCGAGCGAAGCGCTGTCGCTCATGGCCGGTTGCAGTATGGGGAAAAGCTCCCCGGGCCGGCCCAACGCCGGAGGTTGCAGCACACTTTCGCGCGCCTCCAGCCAGTAGCGGTTACCCCGGATGGTGTTTATCTCGCCGTTATGCCCCAGCAGGCGGAAAGGCTGCGCCAGTGCCCAGGTGGGGAAGGTGTTTGTACTGAAGCGCGAATGAACAAGCGCAAGCCCGCTGGTATAATACGGGTTGGAGAGGTCGGGGAAGTAGTCTCTCAACTGCGTTGACGAGAGCATTCCCTTATAAATGATCCGCTGCGAAGACAGGCTGACGACGTAGAAGCCGCGTTTATTCTCAGGCGACGAGGCCTGCACCTTTTTCTCCAGCTTCTTCCGCAGTACGTAGAGCTTCCTTTCTATTGCATCGGAAGGTTCGCGTTCTACGACGAATATCTGCCTTATGTCAGGCTCATTTGCACGGGAAATCTCACCAAGTATATCGCTGTTAACCGGTACGTCACGAGTGGCAAGCAACTGCATGCCCTCCTGCCGTATGGCATCACCGAGCATATCCATGCATTGTGCGGCCTGCTCCTTCTCCCTGGGCAGGAAGACCAATCCTGTGCCGTACTTTCCTTTTTCGGGCACAGGTATGCCCTGAAGCAGTATGAACTCGTGGGGTATCTGTGTCATGATACCCGCTCCGTCGCCGGTTTTATTGTCGGCGCTTTCGGCTCCCCGGTGCAGCATGTTCTCAAGCACCTGAAGGCCTTTTTCCACAATCTCATGAGATTTGTCCCCATGTATATTGACCAAAAGGCCCACACCGCAGGCATCATGTTCGTATTCTGTTCTGTATAATGGTTGTGTCATTGTCGTGGCGGGGGTTATCGTATGAATAATAACTCACGGTATTTGGGGAGCGTCCACATCTCGTCATCTACCGTCCATTCCAGTTTGTCTATATGATACCGGATATCATCCAGGTAGGGGACGATCTTTTCGCAGTAGGCGATCGCTTTTTCACGCTCGTTCTCTATCCTGTTAGCCTCCTTGCGGGCTTCCACCATCTCGTCCACTTTCTGTTTGATGATGTTGATGTGCTTCGTTATATCGTCAATGATCTCCTTGTCTTGTGCGGCTATTCCGGCGGCCGTCGATTCGTCGTACAGGGCGTTCGTTTTGTACACATTGTCAAGCAGCAGCCCCTTGTAGCGGATGCCCACGGGGATGATATGGTTCATGGCCAGGTCTCCAAGTACGCGGGCTTCGATCTGCACTTTCTTGGTGTACTGCTCCCACTTCACTTCGTTGCGGGCGTGAAGCTCTACCTCGTTCAGGACGTTAGTCCTGGTGAATATGCCGATACTCTGCCGGCTCAGGTAGGAGTCGAAGATGACAGGCACGCGGGTCTCGCAGTCCAATCCCCGTTTGTTGGCTTCCACCTTCCACTCGTCGCTGTATCCGTTACCGTCAAAGCGTATGTTCTTCGACTCTGTGATATTACGGCGAACGACCTCGAAGAGGGCTTCTTCTTTACTCTTACCTCCGGCTATGAGGCTGTCTACCTTTTCTTTGAAGGCTATCAACTGGGCGGCGACGGCCGTGTTGAGCGCAAGCATGGCTGCGGCGCAGTTGGCCGACGAGCCTACGGCGCGGAACTCAAACCTGTTACCGGTGAAGGCGAAGGGCGAAGTACGGTTGCGGTCGGTATTATCGACTAATATCTCAGGGATATAATTAAGAGACAGACGGGCGCCTTTTTTCTCTTCCACTTCAATATCGTGTATGCCTTTGCTGCTTTCCAGATGGTCGAGAAGGGTTGAAATCTGCGATCCCATAAAGACCGATATGATAGCGGGAGGCGCTTCGTTGGCTCCCAGGCGATGTGCGTTGGTGGCCGACGATATGCTTGCCTTAAGAAGGGCGTTATTCCTGTATACGGCCATAAGGACGTTGGAGACGAAGGTGATGAACTGGAAGTTCTCCTCCGCATTCTTTCCGGGGCCAAGGAGATTAACGCCGGTGTCTGTGCCGAGCGACCAGTTATTGTGCTTGCCCGATCCGTTGATGCCCTTAAAGGGCTTCTCGTGGAGCAGAACCTTGAAATGATGGCGTTCGGCCACTTCCTTCATCACTGACATCAGAAGCAGGTTATGGTCTACCGCCAGGTTGCATTCCTCATAAATAGGGGCCAGCTCAAACTGGTTGGGAGCTACCTCGTTATGACGGGTCTTTACCGGTATGCTCAGTTTGTAACATTCATACTCAAGGTCTTTCATGAAGGCTGATACCCGCGAGGGTATGGAGCCGAAGTAGTGATCGTCCAACTGCTGGTTCTTGGCGCTCTCGTGCCCCATCAGCGTGCGGCCCGTCAACATAAGGTCGGGGCGGGCGAAGTATAGTGATTCGTCTACGAGAAAGTATTCCTGCTCCCATCCAAGATAGGAGTATACTTTACGGACATTGACGTCGAAGTACCGGCACACGGCGACGGCGGCATTGTCTACGGCGTAGATGGACTTCAGGAGCGGCGTCTTATAATCCAGGGCCTCTCCCGTATATGAGATAAATATGGTAGGGATGCAGAGTGTGTTATTCATTATGAATGCCGGCGACGAAGGGTCCCAGGCCGTATATCCGCGCGCCTCGAAGGTGTTGCGGATACCTCCGCTGGGGAAGCTCGATGCATCGGGTTCCTGCTGGGCAAGGAGCTTGCCCGAGAAGTCTTCTATCATGCCGCCGCTGTGATCAAACTCAACAAAGGCGTCATGCTTTTCAGCCGTCCCGTCGGTCAGAGGGTGAAACCAGTGTGTATAATGCGTTGCGCCCATCTCCATAGCCCACATACGCATACCCGCCGCCACGTGGTCGGCTACTTTCCTTTCCAGGGCTTCGCCTCTGTCGATAGCGTTGAGCACTAATTTGAGCGTATCCTTGGAGAGATACTTGCGCATGTTGTTCCTGTCGAAGACGTACTTTCCGAAATAGTCGGAAGTCTTACACGCCGGAGCTTCCACTCTTACCGCTTTCCTGTTGAAAGCCTCTTTAACTGCATCGAATCTTAAAACTGCCATAAGTCTTGTTAGTTGTTTTATTGTTGTTGTTACTCATTTGTTTTGTAGTGATCTGTCGCCTTCGCCGCCGGCGATCCTTTGGTCAGTAGCTGTCCAGGTGTACGCCCTTTATGGCCCTTCCGCTGGGTTCGTTCATGGCGGAGAAGGCCTTATCCCACGCCAGGGCTTCGGCCGTAGAGCAGGCTACGCTGGGAACCGACGGGACGCTCCTTGCAGCGCTCTCGCTTGGGAAGTGTTCTTCAAAGATGGAGCGGTAGTAATATTCTTCCTTGTTCATGGGTGTGTTTATGGGGAAACGCTCCGGGGCGCCGGCCATCTGATGGTCGGATACCTGATCTGAGGCGACTGCCTTCAGGGTATCTATCCAACTGTATCCTACGCCGTCGGAGAACTGCTCCTTCTGCCTCCATGCTATATCGGCCGGCAGTATGGGAGCGAAGGCTTCGCGGAGTATCTTTTTCTCTATCACTCCGCCGGGCGCCATCTTTGCTGCGGGGTTCAGCCGCATGGCTACGTCAAGGAACTCCTTGTCGAGGAAAGGCACGCGGCCTTCCACACCCCAGGCGCTCAGACTTTTGTTCGCCCTGAGACAGTCGTATAGGTAGAGCTTGCTTATCTTGCGGAGTGTTTCTTCGTGAAAGGCTTTTGGGTCAGGGGCCTTGTGGAAGTAGAGGTACCCTCCGAAGACTTCGTCGGCCCCTTCGCCGCTTAGCACCATCTTGATTCCCATGCTCTTTATGACGCGCGCCATGAGGTACATTGGTGTAGAGGCCCGGACGGTGGTCACGTCATAGGTCTCGATGTAATAGATGACGTCGCGTATGGCGTCAAGACCTTCCTGTATGGTGTAGTGTATTTCATGATGGACGGTGCCGATGTGCCCGGCGGCTTTCCTGGCGGCCACGAGGTCGGGCGAGTCTTTCAGACCTACGGAGAAGGAGTGCAGCTGAGGCCACCAGGCGTCTGTCAGTCCGTTGGTCTCGATGCGTTTGGAGGCATATTGCTTGGCCACGGCTGAGGTGATGGACGAGTCGAGGCCGCCGGATAGCAGGACGCCGTAAGGGACGTCGGTCATCAGTTGGCGTTCGACGGCGTCTTGCAGCGCGTCGTGCAGGTCCTGTACGCTGGCGGGGTTGTCTTTCACGTTCTCATAATCCATCCAGTCGCGCCGGTACCACTGTCTCAACTCCCCGTCGGGGCTATAATAATAATGTCCCGGAGGGAAGGGTGCGTATTCGGAAGCGAAGCCTTCGAGCCCTTTCAGTTCTGAGGAGATGAGCAGGTGTCCGGCCTCGTCACGGCCCATATACAGGGGAATTACCCCTATCGGGTCGCGTCCTATGAGGTAGACGTCTTTGTCTTCGTCGTATAAGGCGAAGGCGAAGATACCGCTCAGGTCTTCGATACATCGAATGCCTTTTTCGGCATAGAGGGCGAGGATGACCTCACAGTCGGACCCTGTCTGGAAATCATATTTCCCTTCGAACCTCCGGCGCAGTTCGCGATGATTGTATATTTCGCCGTTAACGGTGAGTACCAGCCTGCCGTCTTTGCTTTTAAGGGGCTGTCCTCCGGAGGCTGGGTCTACTATGGAGAGGCGTTCGTGCGCAAGGATGGCGCTCCTGCCGGCATATATGCCGCTCCAGTCGGGCCCCCTGTGACGTACGCGTTTACTCATTGTCAATGCCTGCCTGCGAAGGCGCTCGTGTCCCTCGCTGATATTGAATATTGCTGTTATTCCACACATATTGATATATTAGTACATTAAATAGTTGGTTGTCTGGTAAGATAGCCGGTAGCTGATATGCCGTGGTCCACCGGCGCAGTGACCCCTCCACGCCGCCGGAAATGACGATGCGAAGGGGAGCAAAGGTATAAAAAGTTTACAATCTTTTCATAAGACCCTGGTACGGTGCCCGGGGCAGACGCATTTAAGAATCTCGACGTAAGCAAAACCGGCATCGCTCTTTGCATAACCTGAGGTGTATTCTTTGATGTTTTAGCTATTGGCAACAAGTAGAATGAACTGAAGGTAATTCAGGCCTGAACTTCCCGAAAGCAGGCCTGAATTCCCCGAAAACAGGCCTGAGTTCCATGAAGCAGGCCTGAATTCCATGAAAGAAGTCCTGAATTCCTCGAAAGAAGGCCTGAATTCCATGAAAAGAAACCTGTAATCTGCTTTTCATCATCCACAGTTTAAAAAGAAAATATATTTTATGTTTTTTCCAATAATCGCTATTACAAAAAGAGATGAAGCAGGAAAACGGAGTATTAAATGCGTCTGCACTGTGGCCCGGCACGGCGTAAGTGCAAAAGGGAGAGGAGGCAAGTCTTTCATTGCCCTCTCCCTGCAAACACAAAACAATCAACAAAACTGTTAATATTATCTGATGAATAAAAGCTCTCTGTATTTGGGCAGCGTCCACAGCTCGTCGTCGACGATCAATTCCAGCTTGTCGATATGGTAACGTATCTCGTCGAGCATGGGAACTACCGTGTCATGGTAGGCGATCGCCTTTTCGCGGGCCGACTCCAGCCTGTTGATCACCTTGCGGGCTTCTACCATCTCGTCTGTTTTCACTTTGATAAAGCTGATATGGTTGCTGATATCCTCTATTATCTCAAGGTTATGGACAGACATTTGAGTGGCTTTCCCTTCGGGGAAAAGGTCTCGCAGTTTATAGACGTTGTCGATGAGCGACGACTGGTAGCGTGTGGCTACAGGTATGATGTGATTCATCGCCAGGTCTCCAAGTACACGTGCTTCTATCTGTATTTTTTTTGTATATGTCTCCCACTTCACTTCGTTGCGCGCCTCCAGTTCCTTGTGCGTCATAACGCCGGTGGATTCAAACATCTTCACGGAGCTGTCCCACAGGTAGGCGTCGATGATTAGCGGTACGCTGGTCTCCGAATCCAGTCCGCGCCGGGCGGCTTCGGCTTTCCACTCTTCCGAGTAACCGTTCCCGTCGAAGTGTATGGCTTTAGACTCCTTTATATCCTTGCGTACGACTTCAATTATGGCGGCGTACTTGTCTTTCCCCGAAGCGATGAGGGCGTCTACCTCGGCCTTGAACATCGTAAGCTGCTCGCTGACGGCGGCGTTCAGCACCAGCATGGCGGCGGCGCAGTTGGCCTCCGAACCTACGGCGCGGAACTCAAAGCGGTTGCCGGTGAAGGCAAATGGCGAGGTGCGGTTGCGGTCGGTGTTGTCCAACAGCAGTTCGGGGATGCGGGCTATGTCCAGCTTTAACCCCTGCTTGCCGCTGACCACGACCTGTCCGCCCTCGGCGCGCTCCAGCCTGTCGAGTACGGCCGACACCTGCGCTCCAAGGAAGCTGGAGATGATGGCCGGCGGAGCCTCGTTGGCCCCCAGACGGTGGGCGTTGCCGGCCGAGGCGATGCTTGCTTTCAGAAGGGCGTTGTGCCGGTATACCGCCTTCAGTACATTGACCGTAAAGGTGATGAAGCGGAGGTTGTCTTCCGGCGTTTTCCCCGGAGCCATAAGGAGTATGCCGGTGTCTGTGCCGAGAGACCAGTTGTTGTGCTTGCCCGAACCGTTGATGCCTTTGAACGGCTTTTCGTGTAACAGTACACGGAAACCGTGATTGCGGGCCAGGTTACGCATCAAACCCATTATTAAAAGGTTGTGATCGTTTGAGAGGTTACACTCGCCGAAGATGGGGGCCACTTCAAACTGGTTGGGGGCCACTTCGTTGTGGCGCGTCTTGAGGGGAATGCCAAGGCGGAGGGCTTCTATTTCCAGGTCTTTGAGGAATCCCAGCACACGGATGGGTATGGCGCCGAAATAGTGGTCTTCCAACTGCTGGTTCTTGGAACTTTCATGCCCCATCAGCGTACGGCCGGTGAGCAGCAGGTCGGGGCGGGCGGCGTACAGCCCTTCGTCCACAAGGAAGTATTCCTGTTCCCATCCCAGATAGGCGTATACCTTCTTTACATCGGGGTTGAAGTACCGGCATACTCCGGTTGCAGCCTTGTTGACCGACTCCAGGGCCTTGAGGAGCGGAGCTTTGTAGTCGAGCGACTCGCCGGTGTAGGAGATGAATATGGTGGGTATGCACAGTGTGTCTCCTACGATAAAGGCCGGCGACGAAGGGTCCCAGGCGGTGTACCCGCGGGCTTCAAACGTGTTGCGGATACCTCCGCTGGGGAAGCTCGAAGCGTCCGGCTCCTGCTGGACCAGCAGTTTGCCGGAGAACTTCTCTATCAGTCCGCCTTTGCCGTCAGGGTCGAGGAAGGTGTCATGCTTCTCGGCCGTTCCTTCGGTCAGTGGATGAAACCAGTGCGTATAGTGCGTCGCACCGTTTTCGAGCGCCCACTTCTTCATGCCCGCAGCCACAGCGTCGGCCGTCTCCATGTCAAGGGGCGTACCGTTCTCTATCGAATCGTCTACCCTGGTAAAAGCTTTGTCTGACAGATACCTGAACATTTTCTCGCGGTTGAACACCCTGGAGGCGAAAAACTCCGATTGCTTCTCTTCGGGGATCGTTACCTCTACGGCCTTTTTACGGAAAGCCGCTTCTACTACTCTAAATCTTAATGTACTCATTTTGTTTTTGTTTTGTTTGTTGACAAATATTTATTTCAATTATTATATGCTGTTTCTCCATGTTCGTAAATGTCGAGGCCTTCTTCTTCCACACGCCTGGAAACACGTATTCCCACTATAACGTCCAGGCCCTTGAACAAGACGTACCCTGCGCCGGCGGCCCATGCGCCTACAACCAGGGCGCCGAACAACTGCGCCATCAGAAACGAAGCCCCGCCACCGTAGAACAATCCTCCGTCTACGGCCAGAAGTCCGACGAAGATTGTTCCCAGGAACCCACAGACGCCATGCACGGCGGATGCGCCTACCGGGTCATCTATCTTCAACACATGGTCGATGAACGAAACGGCGTACACCATCGACACTCCGCACACTGCGCCGATTATCACGGCCCCGAGCGGACTGACCAGGTCGCAGCCCGCCGTGATACCAACCAGACCGGCCAGCGCGCCGTTAAGGGTGAGCGAAAGGGAAGGCTTTTTATATTTTATCCATGAGATAAAAAGCGAGAATACCGCGCCGGCTGAGGCCGACAGGTTGGTGGTGAGGAAGACATGCGAAATGGCCGTCCGGTTAGCTTCGCCCGATGCGGCAAGCTGCGAGCCGGGGTTGAACCCGAACCATCCGAACCATAATATGAACACACCCAGGCTGGCCACCGTGAGGTTGTGCCCCGGAATGGCTCGCGACCGGCCGTCTTTGCCGTACTTGCCCAGGCGCGGGCCAAGGACGGCGGCGCCAACCAGTGCGACCCATCCGCCGACGGAGTGGACAATGGTGGAGCCGGCGAAATCATGAAAGGTCGTCCCGAAGGTATTCATCATGAAACTGTCATCCGCGGCGTTCATCAGCCAGCCTCCGCCCCATGTCCAGTGGCCTGAAACAGGGTAGATCAGCACGCTGATGAATATAGTGTAGATAACGTATACCGAAAACTTGGTACGCTCGGCCATAGCGCCTGATACGATAGTGGCCGCAGTGGCGCAGAAAACGGTCTGGAAGATGAGGAAGCCCGCCCTGGGAAGCTCCATGTCTACAAAATCGAAGCTGAACGGGCGTGGAGTCCCTACGAAGCCGCCCGCACCGAACATCAGTCCGAAACCGACCGCCCAGAAGAGCAGCGAGCCGAAGGAAAAGTCCACCATGTTTTTCATTAATATATTAGCCGTGTTCTTCGTCCTTGTAAACCCTGCTTCCACCATCGCGAAGCCCGGCTGCATGAAAAACACAAGCATAGCCGCCAGCAGCATCCATACGGAGTCTAGCGACAGTGCGAGATCTGTAATTGTGTATGTTGTTTCCATATTCTTAAATTTTATTTTTCCAACTCTGCATTGTAAAGGGCGATATCGCCGCGTTCCCCGGTACGGATGCGTATAGCATCCTGTATGGGGATGACGAATATGCGCCCGTCGCCTATCTCGCCCGTCTGCGAGGCCCGGAGGATAGCGTCAACCGTCTTTTCTACGTTCTTGTCGCGTACGACCACCGAGATCAGTATACGTTCTATACTGCTCGTGTCGTAAACGACCCCCCGGTAGATGCGTCCCTGGCGGCTCTTGCCTATACCTCTGACGTCGTAATACGAGAACCATTCGATGTCTGCGTCGAGTAGGGCTTCCTTTACGTCTTCGAATTTGATCCTCCGGATAATTGCTTCAATCTTCTTCATTGTTTTAACTGTTGTCTGGGTTTTTACTTTTTTTCCATCTTTGATTTGTCCGGCCTGCGGAGCTATAAGCTCACGCCGATTACCAGAAAGACATTGTCCTGATTGGGTGCAACAATGGTCTCAACGAATACCGGCAGCCTGAAAGAGTCGGTTATCTTTAATTCCTTTGTCGCCCTTAGAGAGACCACAGACAGGGCAAACCCCTCTGTCCCCGCTTTATGGTAGATCCCCGTCCAGGGCGAGACGCCTATGCCGGCGCTCAGCGTTATATCTTCCCCGACGCTGAAATCATACCCGGCGCCAACGTAGGTGGAATACTGCTGTTTGCCTTCCCCGTCTTTGTCGGCGTGCAGCCCCAACATGGTATTCCATGAAAGAGTGAGCGGAAACGACTCCCCGAAGTTGTAGCTTACCGCCCCTTCGATGAAATGAGCGTCTGTGTAATGTCCGTAAGGATTGCCTTCGCCCTCCCACCAATAATCGGTTATACCGATACCAAGCCCCCCGGCCTCGAAGCCCAGGGTAATGTCAAATTCCTTAGCAGCCGTAGAGAAATCCGTTGATCCCCACGCGCCCAGGGAAAGTCCGCCGAAGGACAGGGTCAGCCCCGGCTGTACCGACACTCCTGTCTGATACATACCGCGCCATACATAGCTGCTGACCCAGTCGGCTCCCGCGGTCACTTCAAATTTGCTTTCTCCTCTTGTCGTCATCGAGTAAGAGATAAGCAAAGCCGTAATAAACATAACCTTTCTTTTCATAAACATAAATCTTTTTGCCATTTTGTACTGTTTTTACCTTTAAAACTATTATTATGCACTATTAACGATGCAAATATACATCTTTTTGATATGCACAAGGCATTTTTGATGTCTTTTTGATCTTTTATTTCAGATAAATATGATACCGTCGAAAAACTCTTCCCTTATCCGGTGGTTTAAATGACTGGATGTAAACCTGTTCGATGCAATAAAAGTCCCGGCCGGCATAACTGTCGTTGCAGTCCGGTTCACAGTTGTATCCAAATCAAACCCGCAGGGATTCAAATCAAATCCGTGAGGATTTAAATTAAACCCGTGAGGATTTAAATCAAACCTGTGAGGGTTTAAATCAAATCCGTGAGGATTCAAATCAAACCCGTGAGGATTTAAATTAAACCCGCGAGGATTTAAATCAAATCCGTGAGGATTCAAATTAAACCAGTGAGGGTTCAAATCAAACCCGTGAGGATTTAAATCAGATCCGCACGTGTTTTTTTTCAATTTGTACACTATCCGGAACGCCGCTGACGCGCTAACAGATTAATTGTAAGCGCTATGTATAATTTAATGAAACCGGTCGGCGGAGTCGCAGGTGTGCTGATAAATGACGGCGTGGGATGGAAAGGGTAGGGAGGCGGCTGAATGTCGCGCCTTTTCTGCCTGACTTTATTATATCGAAGTCCGGGTTGTAAGGCTTTTGTAAATTACTTTGTGTTTTTTCATCATCCCAGCCCCCATATCAGGGCGGATAATACGTAACTAAGCCAATTGCAACCAATTATTAATCAAATTATATATGCTATATCGGATTTTCATTTAATTTTGCGCCAATTCATTTAATAATAAATACATAATGACAAACACAGAAAAAATAGACGGACTGATATTCGACATATTGGAACTGAAGGAATTGATGGTCGGCATGCGAGACATGGAAGTTTACCCGCTCTCATTTTTCAGTCAGACATTTGATCTGGCGTACAAGATAATCAGGGACCTGCACGTGCTGGAAGGACTTCAGATAGACGCATTCCAAAGACAAATGCAGCAGTATCAGGAAATCATAGAATCAGCCCTGCTCATGCAGGAAACAATCGCCGAACCGCGCGAGCCGGCGGTAGTTGCAGAACCCTCCAAAGCCACAGCCGGCAAACAGGTCGTCTCTCTGAACGATGCGCTGGAGAAAAAAAACCTTTCTGACTTACGCAAAGCCCTCAGTCTGAACGACCGTTTTTATTTCCGCCAGGAACTTTTTGCAGGTGACGAAGCGAAGATGAATAAAGTGATCACCGACCTTAACGGCCTGCACTCGTACGAAGAGTCGGTCAGGTATCTGAATGAGACTCAGGACTGGGACATGAAAAACGCCGTTGTCGCCGGGTTCCTCGCACTCGTGGAAAAACGCTTCCGCAAGGATGTCTAAACTGATTGTCGTACCTACGCCCGTCGGGAACCTGGAAGACATCACCTTCCGGGCCGTACGCCTCCTAAGGGAAGCAGACCTCATACTGGCCGAAGATACGCGAACAACCTCCGTTTTACTTAAACACTATGACATTCGGAACCGGATGCAATCCCACCATAAATTCAACGAACACCGCAGCACGGAACAAATCGTCTCACGCATACAGGCAGGCGAACTCGTCGCGCTCGTATCAGACGCCGGTACCCCGTCCATATCAGACCCCGGGTTCCTGCTCATACGCCAGTGTGTCAAACAGGGCGTCGAGGTGGAATGCCTGCCGGGCGCTACCGCATTTGTACCCGCCCTTGTAATGTCGGGACTGCCCGACGACGCCTTCTGCTTCGAAGGGTTCCTCCCCCAGAAGAAAGGCCGCCAGACGCGGCTGAAAGAGCTTGCGGAGGAAACAAGGACGATGATATTTTACGAATCGCCCCGCCGGCTGGCTAAAACGCTGGGGCAGATGATAGAACATTTCGGCGGCGAACGGCAGGCTTCCGTCTCGCGCGAAATATCCAAACTCCATCAGGAAACCATAAGGGGGGAGCTGCACGAAATTTTAACGCATTTCACACTGAACGAACCGAAAGGAGAAATTGTTATTATAGTAGGCGGGCAACCTAAAAGAAAAAAAGAAACCATTCTAAATTAAATGCAGTATGAAAAAAGTATTATTGGTTTGTATCGGCGTAAGCATGCTTGCATCCTGCGTGCAAAACTCGTCTGAGTATAAGCGGGTGAATGCCGTGAACGACTCGCTCAGGCTTGAAAATGACAGGAACGCATCCGAAATGAACGAGATGCTGTCTACCCTGAATGACATCGAAGCAGACATACAGTCTATCCGCGACGCCGAAAATTACCTCAACATCCAGCAGCAGGGCAACGTTGAACTCACACCCAGCGTCCGCGAGCATATCAAAGACAATATGCAACTGATCGCCGAAACGCTGAAAAAGAACAGGGAGCAACTCAGCCAACTGGAAGGACGGCTGAAGAACAGCAATGTACGGCTCGAAGCCCTGGAAAAAACACTCAGCCGCCTGACATCCGAACTTGATCAGAAAGCAACCATGATCATAGCCCTTCAGGAAGACCTGGCGAAAAAGAACATCCACATCGAAGAACTCGACCGGCAGTTAGCTACGCTGAACGAAGACCTCGAAGGCCTCTCGCTCACTGCCTCCGCACAGGCCGAGACAATGAAAACGCAGGACAAGGCGCTCAATACAGCCTACTATTGCTTCGGAACTTCAAAGGAGCTTAAAAACCAGAAAATACTCACCGGCGGAGGCCTGTTCTCCAAATCCAAAGCGCTCCAGGGTGATTTCAACCGTGACTATTTCATATCTGTCGACATACGCGAGGTGACCGAGATACCGCTGTTCGCCTCAAAAGCCGGTCTGAAATCCAACCACCCGGCCGGCTCGTATGAGTTCCTGAAAGATGAAGATAAAAACCTGACATTTAAAATCATCGACGTAAAAGCGTTCTGGAGCCTGGGGAAATATCTGGTAATTGAAGTGGGATAAATGACATACAAGCGTCTTTTTTTCGACTTTGACGACACCCTCTGGGATACCCGCACCAATAACAGGGAATGCCTCGAAGAACTTTATACCGACTATCGTTTCGACCGGTATTATGCTTCCTTCGAGGCATTTTTCAATCATTACATGCCCCACAACCTGGAGTTGTGGAGACAGTACCGCAACCATGAGATAGACCGCAGGACGCTCATCACAGAACGTTTCCGCCACGTACTCATACCTGCCGGCATTACCGACGCAGAGTCGGCCGTAAAACTCAACCGCATTTTTCTGGAACTCACCACCACGAAAACCGTCCTTATGCCCGGGGTGGTCGACCTTCTGGAATACCTCCGCCCCTCCTACAGGATGTACATCCTATCGAACGGGTTCAGGGAGGTGCAATTCAAAAAACTGAATAATTCCGGACTGGCATTTTACTTCGACCGCGTCATCCTGTCCGAAGACGCCTGTGCGCAAAAGCCACGAAAGGAGATATTCGACTTTGCGCTGAAAAACACCAACTCCCGCCGCATCGAGTCTCTGATGATAGGCGACAGTTGGGAGGCCGACATTGCCGGCGCCCGCCTCGCCGGCATAGATCAAATCTGGTTTAATCCCGGCAACCTCCCCCCGGCGGAAGACTTCACCCCCACCTACACCGTCGGTTCGCTGAGCGGGATAAAAGCCATACTGTGAACCGGCCCGCCTCCGCTCATCTCATTTCTTTTTATGCTTTAACAGCATGATGACGGGGTTGGACTCTTCATCCAGTCCGGCGGCAATTTCAGCCAGGCGGCCTTTCAGTTCGCCTTTCCCGTAAGCCCCGACAAGCTGTGGGGCTTCCAGAATCTGCCATGTTGCGACTTCTTCAGTTGAGGGCCTATTCATATACACTTGTTTTTTAGTTGAATAATCGTCATTATATACAGTGTATTCATATATGGCCTTTTCCTGCCGGTCGTACATTAAGTATTTAGATGTAAGTCCTTCCTGCCTTTCAAAATCCCATATTTTTTTTATGGTTTCCATAAAATAGTAGCGGTCGGTAAGAAGACTTAGAAAAAGAAATACCTCAGGGTCCATCGACCGGACGGGCGGGGTCCTTACCAAAATGGGCGTCATACTGTGATCAGGCGAGTATCGGTATATTGTATCCGACGAAGGTTCTACAATTATCCAACCGCCCTCGCAGGGGATTATAGGATAATCTGTAGAAGGCTTTACGGAATAAGTCATATTGGAAGCTTCATCCTTTTTTCTAAGCACCGTTAATATCCTCTCTTCAAATGGAATCTGAATGTCGCGGGTAATACTTCCGTCCTGTTTGGATATGATCATAAACGGCTGCATGTTTCCTACCCCGTCACCGCTATAAAAGCTGTCATGACAAATCAGATTATCACGGTCGAAATTGTACAGATGATGATCATACATGGCGCCCTCTTTGTGTTCGAAACTCCGTTTAAAATTCCCGTCCATATCATACACTAATATTTTGCGTATATAAAGGTCGTTTACGAACATCTCGCCGTTATCCTCATCAAGAGTGACTATCAGGATATTTGTATACTCTTCGCCGCCCTGCCCCTTACGGTTTATCTTTTTCAGGGCCTTACCGGTTTTTCTGTCAAAAATAAAAATATCCCCGTCGCTGACACGGTTTCGTACTACTATAATATCTTTACCGACATCCTGTACAAAGCCCTGAGTAATAAACTCGTCGGTGGTTTCGAGCGGGATGTATTCCACGTCCATAAAGTCCTGAAGGATGAGTTCCTTCTTTGGGTAGCCTGCTGCTGTGACGTCGACGGTGATTAATTCGCCTGCCGGCCTGCTTTCTCCGCATCCTGCCATGACGAGCAGGATTGTTGCCGAAATTGTGAGTGACTTTTTCATACGAATAAAATGTTTAATTCAATGTAGGTATGGAACTCGCAGTACGCTTTATTTATCGCCTTTGGCGTAAATAGTTTTTACATGCTCGTTTCATGTGTATAGTATATTATTTTTTATGCTTTAACAGCATGATGACGGGGTTGGACTCTTCGTCCAGTCCGGCAGCTATTTCCGCAAGGCGGCCTTTCAGCTTCCCTTTCCCGTAGTCCTCAACAAGCCGGTGGGCATCCATACGTTGCCAACTTGCGATTTCGTCATTTACAGGAGTCATCCTAAAAAACACTTGTCTATTGTCTGAAAAATCATCATTGTACACAGTAAATTTGAAGATGGCTTTTTCCTGTTTGTCGTACAGCAAATAATTTGTTGCGTATCCATTACGTGCTACAAAATCCCATTCTTTTTTTACTGTTGCCATGAAATAATAACGG
>JAISBL010000054.1 GCA_031266215.1 Tannerellaceae bacterium
TTTGGCTTGTTTTACACCCTTGGATTCATCAAAGAACAGGCTCAGGATAATGCTCGTGACAGGCTATATGGTATCAATACACAAAAAGCGGAAACAGCTAAGTGTCATTTGTAATCTATGATTAACTGCTCTATATATACTGAGTCTATACGGCTGCCATATATGCATTTACATTCAATTTGTGTTATTATCTTTGTCCCTGTAAGGCACATTTTACTAATCCAAAGTTCTTACTCCTGACATATTAACTGCCACTGGTTATATTTCCCCTGTAGCGTAGCTGAGTTTTTATATTGTTTGCATAAATGATATAACATATTGAAAATCAATATATGTATTTATGAAGCGCCTTCTTAAGCGTTAGTGAAGTATCTTCTTAAGTATTAGTGAAATACCTTACCTGATCCCTCCTTCTCGTCGTCACTGCTGGTGACGACGAGAAGGAGCGGTTGATTTTCTTACATCGAAACTCAGGGTTTCAGGGTTTGAGAACCAGACCGCGGTTTCTTTTGCCGTCCATCTTTATGATGGCGGGGGTTGGGAACCTTACGTGGCGGAGGTGTTGGGTCTCTTCTACGGCGGGTTGGGAGTTGAGGTAGGCTTCGTCGTACAGGCCGTCGTTGTTGAAGGGGTTGATCGTGAAGTAGCCCACGCCGAAGGAGGTGAGGTTTTGAAAGAAGTGTGTTCCCTGACTGGGGTCTACGCGGTAATTCTCCAGTCCGGACTCTACGATGAGGCGAGCCTGACTGATGTGGGGCCATTTGACGGGTATTCCCAGCCAGTGGTCGCTACTCCCCCACCGTCCGGGGCCTATGAGGATGTATCCTCTCTCTGCGGCGGCCAGGCGGCGGTTTATGTCTTCTATCTCAAGGGCTATCCGGGGGTTGTCGGAGGAGTTGAAGGTGGCGGTCCTGACGTAGACTACATCGCAGACGTCGTTTATGATGCCGTGCCCCAGTACATTGTCCGACCGCAGGATGACTGACTCCGGTGACGTGCCGTCCAGGTCTTCGTCCATAACTTCTTTGCTGTCTACTATGGGCCGTATCTGAAGGAGGTAAAACGTTGCTTTGGGAGTCTGCCCGGGGGCGATATTCACGGCAAATTCTATCTCCACGGGGCGCCCCATCTCCGCCTGGCCGATGCCGAGGATGCGGTCGAGGGTTTCGGCCAGAGGGAAGACTTCATGCTGGAGGATGTTGGCGAAGGAGATTATCTTACGGCCAGGGCCGGGATAATAGCCGTCGCGGATGACCTGGTCGTACGGGTCGTAGGTGGAGACGATGTATTGCAGCGCTCCGTCGGCGTCGGCGTCTTTTACGGACAGGCGGAGCAGGTTGAAACCGTCGTCTACGGAGAATGATCCGGGCAGGTTCTCAAGGTCGAGGGCGTAGAAGCGTGTCTGGGTTTCGCGGAGGGCAAACTCCATGCTGCTCATCTGGAGTATGTTGTGAGGATGGCGGGGAGAGAAACGGAGCGTGGCGCCGCCATCGACAATGTACTTGCCCAGTCCGAGAGCTATATTGGCTATACCGTCTGCCGCTTTCTCCCTGCCGATGGGGTAGAAGTTGAGCGAGCGGGCTACACCTGAAATGCCCGGGTAGAAGCGCTTAAGGTAGGGCGTGCCGACGAGTTCCTGCAGAACGATTGCCATCTTCTCCTGGTCGATAAGGTTGGAGGTGGCTGTCATGTAGGCCTTGCTGTCTTTGTAGAAGACTGAGGCGTAGACCGACTTTATGGCGTCGCTTACCCAGCGTAGCATCTCATATTTGTCGTCGTTCCTGGGCACCATGTAGGTGGCGTATATGCCGGCGAAGGGCTGGTAGTGCGAGTCTTCCAGCAGGCTGGAGGAGCGGACGGCGACAGGGCCGCCGATGACGTCGAAAAAAGCCATAAGGTCTTCTATCAGCGCCTGAGGGAGGGAGGCGCGCAGGAAGTATCGCAGTATGGTATCATCTTCGGCCTCCGACAGGGCCACGGGGTAAAGCTCGTTGGTCTCCATGAACTCGTCAAATATGTCGGTGCAGATGACTACCGTCTTGGGGATGGTTACGGCCAGATTGTGTCCCTCCAGGTCGGGGTATCTCTTGACCATGGCGCCGATAAATGCCAGTCCGCGACCTTTGCCTCCGAGCGAGCCGTTGCCTATGCGTGCGAAGTTACTGTACTGGTCGAAGCGTTCTTTCTGATAGACGGCTACAACGCCGGTGTTCTTCATGCGGCGGTAGTGTACGATGAGGTCGAAGATAAGTTGCCGGGCTTCGTTCATATCCTTGTAGTCGCCCACGTCTACGCGCTTCAGTATCTCGGCCGGGGGGAAGATGGCGCGTGAGTAGAAGAAGCGTGAGAAGTGGTTGCGCGAGAGGTGATATACCAGCGAGTCGTCGGGTATGCTGAAGACTTTGGTCTGGAGATCCTTAAGGTCTTTTATCCGCATGATCTCCTGATGCGTGGCTGGGTCGAGTATAATGAAGTCTCCGAAGCCGAACCTGAGCATTATCTTTTTCTTCAGGTCCTGCGGATAGCTCTTGGAGTTCTTGTCGATGAAGGAAGCGCCCAGCTCGCGGGCATATACCTGATTGGCCGACTCAGATGACTCCAGCACGAGAGGTATTACCAGTCCGCTCCGCCTCACATACCGTCCGAACATATACCCGGCCAGAGGGTCTTTCACACCTTCACGCATAAAACTTATGTCGGATATTATTCCCAGCATGTAGTCCTTGTACTGTTCAAACACCTGTACAGCCTCCTCATAAGTGCGCGCCAGGAGTATTTTGGGTCTTCCGCGCATCCGCAGGGTGCGCTGGTGGTCGTTAAGGGCCTCTTTGGAGAATGCCTGGCTCTGCTCGAGCACAAAGCGGTAGACATGCGGCAGGGCAGATGAGTAGAAGCGTATGGAGTCTTCCACGAGCAGTATGACCTGCACGCCGACGCTCTGTGTATCGTATGGCGCATTCATCTTGTCTTCTATCAGCTTGATGATGGCCAGCAGCAGTTCGGAGTTGCCCAGCCAACTGAAGACGTAATCAATGGCGCTGAGGTCTTCGCGAGCTACCCGCTTGGTCACCTCCTTTGAGAAAGGCGTCAGCACTACGATCGGGATATTGGGGTAATACTTTTTTATCTCTTCGGCGGCCAGAAATATGTCGCGGTTGTCCATATTGGGCATACAGATGATCAGTTCGAAGTTGCGGTTTTCCAGCTCGGCCAGCGCCTCTTCTTCCGTAGATACCTGTGTGAAGCGTGGCGGGTAGCGCAGGCTGAGGGAGGTATATTCATTGAATACCTGTTCGTCCACCCGCCCGTCATCTTCCAGCATGAAGGCATCGTATTTTGTGGCGACAAGCAATACATTATATATACGCTTGTTCATCAGGTTGGCAAATGAAGCGTCTTTAAAGACAAGGTTCTTAAAATCAGGGATACTGCTCATACGTTTCTTATATTATGGCTCCAAAAGTACATATTTTCATAATAGGCGCCACGGGTGCGCTTTACAGGGGTACCGGTTATGTCCCCCGGTAACTTCTTTTGATTGCGCATACAATCCGCATTGATTCGCCTTTGCGAGATAAGCTATCGCAGGCGCATGTGACAGACCTGATCCATATAATCAAAGCAGGCTGTCACACTGCAACATTATGACAGCCTGCATGGCATAAAAGCCTGAAACCGTGAGCGCTCAGGATTTAGCCATAAATATATGATCGGTACGCATCCGGCGAACTTCCCTGAGTAGCAAACCGATACCTCTGACGCTCGACTGAGTGACCAGTTCGATGTAGTAGTCAGTATCCGGAACAAGATCCTCCGGGACAATGGCGGCAATGGTATGGGTCTCATTGATAATCACGAAAGTTGACTTGTAGTCAATGCGCATTCCGCCGTTGGGGATAAACCATAGTCCGACCTTGTCAATGTGAGTCTGAATGTCATCATGCAGAATTTTAAGTCCGATTCCCTTGATGTGAACGGGCTTGCCGATGGTTATTACTTCATTCTCCTTACCGGTGGCGTCGTCTGTGACGGTGAAGATGTGGCCGTTAGTCTCGTCAACACCCTTTATATCCACCTTCACATGATCTCTTATGTAGCGCCGGAATGCCTGCGATACCCTTATCCCGGCCTCCGGGTAAATGTCTTCGGGCAGACTGGTATCGTAGCTGTCGTACTCGCCCGGCACGCGGATACGGGTGCGGAAGAGCGAATTTTCTATACCGTAACCGTCAGCAACAAGATATGCGCAAAGGTTGAGGTACTGGTTCACATAGCGCAGCATATCTTCGCGGTCTACGTCTTCGCCGTACAGTGGAGCCTTTGCGGCTACCTCGCCAACGCCCAGATAGGGAAGTGTATGCAGCCATGCTACGTACCTTTTCTTACGACTGGGAAGTGTGTTCTCCACAAACCACACGGCTATGCGATGTATCACGTATCTCAGTTTAATGATTGTTTCCATGTTTTTCTTTGTTTTAAGTTAGTTGTTAATAGATTGTTGGAAATATCAGAATCCGCCTGCGGCGCCGGCGCCGCCACCCTGCAAGTCGTCAGGCGCAGCACGCGTACAGGGAGGGACTGCTATGTTTTTAATGCCGGGAACTGCGGGCTGAAGCCCGTTATAACCGTCTGATATATTATCTTTGCCACATCCTGCCGCAGCCATTCCTGTAATGGCCGCAAACGCAGATAATTTAAAGCTTCTCATTGACAGATACGTTTATTATTAATTAGTTGCGAATTTAATACGTTATTCAGAACCTGCGTCACAGTTCAACTTTCACCATTGCAAAAAAGCAGTGGACGTCTTTCTCCGGATTTACCCGGCAGAAAAGACGCCCGCCTCGAAAAGCGCAGATTCTTACATGCTAAGGTAAGGCCATGGGTATTAATTTATTTATTGATCTTATATATAAGCTTAAGTAGCCGTCCTCCCGGCATCGGGAAAGACGACTCTTCGATAGTAGCGCCGCCTTCTTCAGGGTCGCCTGACCTGCTGCAGGCGGAGGTGGCGACCAGAGTCGCCACCAGAATAAAACCAAGATGTTTCATACCTGATAATTTAAAATTATGACGCAAAGTTACTGTATATCAACAATATACCCTCATAAAAACCTTCCCGAAAGTTCATCCTCGCCACGCTATTTCAGACCCAAAAGTTCATCTTTTTCGACGTCAAACCGGGACAAATATTCATCATATCAACCCGCGTATATTTACGCCATTGGCAGTTGCGCCAACAGACTACTGCTCCTTAGTCTTTTAACCCATAATCCGATAAACCCATAAACAGCAGTCTGCGAAGGATAAATCACACCGGCAGGAAGTTAAAAACAGAGAAGCGTAAGTCATCTCCCATCCGAAAGCCACGGCAAGAAACACCCCTGTTGATGGTGTGGCAAAAGTATCTTAAACGTACTGTCTTTTTGCCCCAAACGTACCGTCGATCGCCATAAACGTACCGTCGATTGCCGTAAACGTACCGTCGATTGCCGCAAACGTACCGTCGATTACCGTAAACGTACCGTCGATTGCCATAAACGTACCGTCGATTGTCGTAAACGTACCGTCGATTGCCATAAACGTACCGTCGATTGCCGTAAACGTACCGTCGATTGCCGTAAACGTACCGTCGATTGCCGTAAACGTACCGTCGATTGCCGCAAACGTACCGTCGATTGCCGCAAACGTACCGTCGATTTTCCCCAAAAACAGTACGTTTTGGGAGAAAAGAAGGGAATTTTACGCTGTTATACGAATGTTATACCTTAGTCCAGGCCTTTACCGGACAGATATGCAACGATTATGCGATAGTACAGGGCCATGTGAAGGTGAAAAACAACTGATGCTATTCTTAGCTTATATCGAACTTACGTCAAATCATACCCATACCTGACTGTATACTTAATCGGGCATTGAACAACGAGAACCTGAGACGTGCCGGTTATCCGTATTTGCGAGCGATGGGGAAAGCCGGCTTTACATTTAATTTACTAACTTGCGGCCATCTTCTTAAATTAACTATATTACTATGCAAAAGCTAAATGACGCGCTAACCCTTGTCGACTCTTACTTCGGAGGCTCGCAATGGTTTGTTTTTTTATTGTTGGGTACAGGTTTATTTTATACCATTTATCTCAAATTTCCTCAAATACGTTTCTTCCGCCACGCCATAAGAGTGCTGAGCGGAAAGTACGACAGTGACAAACATGTAGGCGACACTTCGCATTTTCAGGCGCTTTCCACAGCCCTGTCCGGCACGATCGGCACCGGCAATATCGCCGGTGTAGCCCTGGCGATACACCTGGGAGGGCCCCCGGCAATCTTCTGGATGCTTATGACAGCTTTTGTGGGTATGACAACAAAGCTGGTAGAGGTCACCCTTTCACACAAGTACCGTGAACAGGCACAGGACGGCTCAATATCAGGGGGGCCGATGTATTACATGAAAAACCGCCTTAACATGCGCTGGCTGGCCGCACTGTTTGCCCTGGCAACAATTTTCTCATCTTTCGGGACGGGCAGCCTGCCGCAGATAAACAGTATATCAAACGCCGTGTTTGCCTCCTTCGGCATCAGTCATTATATCACAGGCGCAGCCCTGGCGGCGTTGATGGCCTTAATCATTATAGGAGGCATAAAGCGTATAGCCAGGGTGTCTGAAAAGCTTGTGCCGTTCATGTCCATAGTTTACGTCCTTGGCGCACTCTCGGTATTGATATATAATCACCAGAATATCGTGCCGTCAATAATAGCTATCTTCGGCAATGTGTTCAACGGCACAGCGGCAACCGGCGGTTTCCTTGGGGCAACTGTAGCTTTTGCTTTCAACCGTGGCGTCAACCGGGGATTGTTCTCCAATGAAGCAGGACAAGGCTCTGCTCCCATAGCACACGCTGCCGCCCGTACGGAAGAACCTGTCTCAGAGGGCATGGTATCTTTGCTGGAACCTTTTATTGACACTATTATCATCTGCTTCTTTACCGGTCTGACCATCCTGTCTTCAGGGGCGTGGATGGAAAAGCACGACAACCAGTTCCAGCAAGCAGACCTGATTGTGCTCGACGGTGTTTATGACGAACAAAACCCGTCGGACAACGGGAAGGTGTCCGACCACATACTCAAAAAACACAGTCTGCCGCTCTTTACCGGAAAACTCTCCATACGGGAGGGCCGTCCGGTAACCGGTAACGCCACCTTACTTCATGCACGCTCTTTTGCAGACAATGTGGTCGTATGGGAAGGCGGCAACCTCTTTGACGGAGACCTGCCGGTAGAGAATGGGAGGATAGCTGTTGCTTCTATGACCGAAAAAATATCAATCAGCGGTAAATCACTTCTGCACTCAGCCCCGCTATCCACCGAAGCATTTAAGAAAGGGCTGCTGGGTGAATGGGGCAAGTACGTCATTCCGCTGTCATTGCTGCTGTTTGCTTTCACAACCTCGGTTGCATGGTCGTACTACGGAGACCGGGCGGTTACTTATCTGTGGGGAAGTAAATACGTGCGTTATTACCACATTATATACGTAGTAACCTTTTTTCTGGCCTCCTTCACAGACACTACTGTCATATGGACGCTGTCGGGCATAACAATAGCTCTTATGACGCTGCCAAACCTCTTTGGCATATTACTGCTACACAAAGAAGTGAAAAGCCTGGTATTCGGATACTGGAAGAAAATCAAACAGAAGGATGCTTGATTAGTCGTCCCTTAAAAAGGCTCAAATCAGGCAACAAAACCGATTAAGATTATCTCTTAATCGGTTTTGTTGATATTTTTCAGGAATAAATACCACTTCTGTTATGAGCCACAAAAGAACTCTCATAGCTCTTTTGAAGTTAAATGCCGCCGCTGCGGGCATAATATTGAAAGCATCGCCCCGTAATTAATGGCGCCTGATTTGATCCAATCGGATATATCTTTTAAAACGGTGGGAGAAAATGTCTGTTCGATCACTCCATATTCATACGTAGAACATGTGACGCACTGCTGAAACATGTGATTAAGTCCGGGATATTCCTTCGCAGTCACCCTCTTGTTACCACCCCTGGCCAAAGCGTCGCCAATAGCGCGCAGGTTAGGCCCGGCAGGCACCTGGAGGTCTTTTTCGCCATTGAGGGCCAGTACGGGGCAGGTTACTTTCTCCAGCGCTACGGACGGGTCCAGACGGATGAAATACCTGAACCACGCATCCGTTGCCTGCCTCGTCTGAGAGATCACGTAGGCGTCGTCATCCATGCCGGAAGGTTTCATACCGGGATACAGGGCTATCGTCCGCCTCAGATAAGCGGAGATGTCGGCGGCCAGCCTGTCGGTGTCGTCGGTCTGAATGATCATGTCGTATATGCTGCGGTTAATGGATTGCGCCAGTCTGACATTCTCTTCGCTTACGCCCGAAGCCCCTGCTATGGCTTCCTGCTGCAATAAAAGGAGGGAGTCGCCGCGGAGGCCTGAGCCGGCCAGCAGGACGATGAATGATATGTCCGTTGAACGGGCGGCGACGATAGGCGCTATGATGCCACCTTCGCTATGCCCTACCAGTCCGATACGGCTATGGTCGATCTCTTTTCTTGCCATGAGATATTTCACACCAGCTTCTACGTCTGAGGCGAAGTCTCCGGTAGTGGCGCCGACGAAGCTGCCGGTTGACGAGGCCGTCCCGCGGTCGTCAAAACGCAAAACGGCTATCCCGTTATTCGTCAGATAGTCGGCGATGATGAGGAAAGGCCGGTGTCCAAAGACTTCTTCGTTACGGTCCTGCGCCCCGCTGCCGCTTATGAGTATGACGACTGGGAAGGAGCCTTCTTTCCGGGGCAACGTCAATGTGCCGGCCAGCATAATGCCGGCCGGTTGATTTTCAAAAGACACTTCTTCTTCATAATAGGCATAAGGTCCGGATGGCTCCTGCGGACGGGCAGGCCTCTTGTCTTCAGACTCTACCCTGAGCAGGTCGAGCGGCAGTGAGAGGCTCATCTGTTTGAATGTGCCGCGGATGGCTCCGGCGGCATCAGGCGTGCCTTCGTACTGGATTCCGGCATTGGCGACGGAGAGCTTCAGCACACCGTCGTCAAAGCTTACCGATGTCACGGCAATGCCGTAGGCCATCTGGTCGGGACTGTCCATAGTGGCTTTATATCCGCTTTCAGCCCTGCTGATGTGGAATACCACCCTTAGCTGAGTGCCCTGTATGTTGAGAGAGCCGCCCCAGTCACCGGTTACATCCTGCCCGAAGGCGTACAGCGATACGATACATAAAGCCAGTGTGAATAATGATTTTTTCATACGGTAATTATTTATAAAGTTGATGATCACGCTTATTTCCTTAAGCGTGTGCGGCAAAGATACTTAATTATGCGTACCAGGGAGCATTTATACATCTTCCCCGCAATGGACATACGGCCGGAGCCGGGATAAAAACCACGCACTTCCCTGATGAACCGGAAATTACCGGGTTCTACTCACTTCATGTATAATTTCGCCCTTGTTATTAACCATATACAATACGATTTGCCTGTCTGTGGCCGAGAAAACAGAAAATCCGGTCCCGGGGCTGCAAAATACTGTTCCTTCTATAGCTTCCGGATTACGGCTGAGCGAGCCCGAAGAATTAACAACATAGTCGATATTACTGCCTTTGATCCTTAAATGCTGGAATGTATGCAGGTGACCGCAGATATACATATCAACATTGTATTTGCGAAGGATCGGGTCTACCCGCTTTTGCATATCAGCCCGTTCGCCATCATCCTTGGGTGTTTCGGCATAAACAGGATGGTGTCCTACCACTATTTTCCATTTCTCGGCAGATGATTTCAAAGTTGCCTCCAGCCATGCCAGTTGTTTGTCTATATCCTGTTTCACGGCATCAGGGTATTTATCGCTTTCATTACGGTATTTATCTATCAACGGAGGGGTTTCCATATAAACTATCCTTAGTGACTCTCCATTATTCAACTGATGAGCCTGGGTATAATATCTGCCGGGCATGCACCAGCGGCGGCTTATTTTGCTATAATCTATTACCGCCTGGGTATTTCCTCTGTATTCGTGATTTCCCAGAAGAGGATACCATTCCAATTGCAGGTCCGGATGAGAGTATATCAGTTCGAAATTAGTCATCCAGAGGGGATCAGAAACACTTTCCACTCCGAGGTAATGATGAGTATCTCCGGACGATATTATAAATTCTGCATCTATAGCGCCTGCGGTTTCACCCATCAGCTCGGCAACAGGTTTTTGATCATAGCGGCCATTACGACCCAGATCGGTCGCTATGATAAAGTTAAAGCTGTCTTCAAGTTCTTTTTTTTCCGAAATCTTATTCTGAGCACTTAAGCCGGGAGCCAAAAAGCATAAGAGCAGGAGACTTATAAATTTGTTTGTTCTCATATATCTGAATTTATATGCAAATCATCAGTAAGCTAAGCATGGAGTTGTGCAGGGGAGATTAAGATTTTTCCGGTTCCAAACCGAGTATGAGCTGCCAATGCCCTATATCCCGCCACCGGTCAAACTTCCGTCCGATTTCTTTCATGTGGGATATTTGTCTGAAACCGAATTTCTCATGCAGCCTGACGCTGCCTTCGTTCGGGATAGAAATACATGCAATCAATACATGGGTCGAGCTTCCGTCGATATGCGCCAGAAGGTGCTCGAACATCCGGGAGCCATAGCCTTTGCCTGCTTCATCCTTATCCAGGTAAATGCTTTCTTCCATGGTGGAGGTATAGGCGCTACGGTTTTTCCAGCATTGGGTGTAGTAATATCCGATTATCTTCCCATCCGCTTCCCCGACGTAAAAAGAATATCCCGATCCGATTACTTCCGCCATACGCTGCCTCATAACGGATTCCGGCAGAGGTGTGGTCTCAAAGGTTACTGCCGTATTCTCAATGTAATAATTGTAGATATTACAGATTGCAGGGGCGTCATCCGGTGTCGCTTTCCTTATGTTCATGCTTTCAGAGGCCGAATGTATGTGTTATGAACATGTTCATGACAACTGACCGGAAGAAAATAATTGCAGCTTCGGCGTGGTCTTTGTTTTCCCCGGCGGGAATGATTTCGCAGCGCACGGGGGCGTTTTCGCGTTTCATATTGTTGTACGTATTCACGGTGTTACTGACGTATACCCATGAATCGGCTTCGCTGTGAAACAGTATCAGGCTGTCGGAGGGTACAAAGTGTGCGAGGGAGTTATCTTTCAGTATCCCGCCGAATTCCTCATCCCTGTCATTCAGCACATCATCCATAAAATCTTTATGGAACAGGTTTTGAGGGTTTTGGTTTATGGGGTATTTTGCAAGGTATCCGAGCGAATAGTTGTTGCTCTTCAGTATTTCGTTGTCTGCCGCCGAAAACATTTTCGCGTATTCCCGCGTATATCCCGAATACTCTACGTATGTGGCCAGCACCCACAGGTATGACGAAATACTGTTGGCCGATAAATCCATGTCCTGCCTCATCACTTCCTTCACAAAATTTTCTATGTCGTAAGGCCCTGCCCCGGCATATGTCTTTACAACGTTGAGGTCTTTAGCCGTCTCCTGTATCTTTTTGTGCAGCGCTACGGAACTGTATCCGCCTTCGGAATATCCCAGTATAACCACATTATTGTTTGCCGGCGGCGCTCCGGCCGTCATACCGGTGTAGCCGGCGTAAGCCCTGATAATGTCCAGCGAGGCCTGTCCCAGAGTTTCGGCATGAACGTAGGGATGCATTGTATCCGAACTTATTCCGTGACCGATATAATCGGGGATCAGTATTACGCACCTGAATATCGCTGCAAGGCTGTAGCAGAGCCCGATGTCCGTATAGTATTGTGAATCGTTGCAAAACGAGGGCGCTTCGTCTTTCTGCATCGTCCAGTGGTTATAGACAATGATGGGCGTTTGCGCCGAAAGGCCGTCGGGGATCACAAATAACCCCGACACGTCTATATCTTTTCCGTCCAGCATGGTCTTGTATTCTACCCGGTAGATGTTTATGCCTGCCTGTACGAGCGGCCTGAAATTTGCATAGTCTGTCATAACAGACTTTACCTGTTCCGTATCCATAGAGGCGACAAGCGTGGCATTTGTCAGGGTCCCGGCCTGTTCGGACTCGCCCTTTCCTTCGCTGCAAGCCGTAATAGCAGCTAAGACAGCTATCAGTAATAAATATTTCTTCATAATTGCTTTTTCAAGTGTTGCGCAAATATATATTATTTGAGATGCACCAGGGCATTTCTATGACGTTCTTTTGTTCTTCCTCCAGAGCTGGTACGAGTTGATGATGTTTTGCCAGAGTATGTAGGCGGCGGGGGCTATGGAGGATATGGGATGGAGGTAAGCCTGCGCCATCCAGATGGCAAGGATGGTGTTCTTCTGCCCCAGTCCCTGTCCGCATGATATGGGATCGCCATAGCGCCTCCCTATGCGACGGCCCAGCAGGAACTGCCCGATGCATATCACTAAAGATACGACGGCAAGGGCCGCCTCTGTTTTATAATCGGGGTTTTCCTGCCTGACAAGGAAGTCTACCGTCCTGCCTGTCACAATGGTAAGGGCGGCAGTCCAGAAATAAAAGGTAAGGTTGTGTATGCTCAACAGCTTTGCATTTACCCGCGGGAATGCGTACCTGATGAGCCACGCCGTCAGTAAAGGCAGCACCAGTACAGGCCCTACCTGCCTGCAGATAAGAAGGAGGGATTCTATGAAGGGCGCTTCCGCCTGCGAACCTATCAGGGGGAGAAGGAGCGGCGCAGCTATCGCCACTCCGACGTTGCATAGCAGAAGGTATGTTGTAAGGAAGGCGACGTTACCTCCAAGTATACCCGTAATGACTGCCGCCGCGGTTGCCGTGGGGACCAGTACGCATATAAATGCCCCCTGGGCTACCACGGGATTATAGAAATGGAGTGCGGCATACACCAGCAGGCTGCCTGCCAGTTGGATGAGCAGCATCCATATATGCGCCGGACTGATTGCAATGGTGCGCGGAGACAGCTTGCAAAAGGTGAGCAGCAGCATAATAAATATAAGGCAGGGTGTAAGAAAGGAGAGGCAGCTTATCCAGGGATAAGCTACCGCTCCTGTTATCATCGCTATGGGAAGCGACTGATTCTTTAAAGACCGAAGGATGTTCACCGCATTGTTATCTGAGCGGGATGTACTGCACGAAGGCTTCGATGGCCTCATAGGCTGCCAGTCCGAGTTGCCGGTAGAGGCTGGCTGTAGCCCTGTTGCGGTCTTCGGCGCGCTGCCAGAAAAGGCGTTCGTCGTCTCCCAGGAATGGGGCGCTTTCGGCTTGCGACTGGTGTTTGAGTATGGCGTTACGTTTGCTTCGCAATTCTTCGGGACTGATAGGTACGGCCATTTCTATATGATCCATTTCCCATTCGGCCCATGCTCCGCGATACATCCAGATACGGCATTGCTTCATCCATTCTTCGTCTTTCATCTGGTCGATAGCCGCCAGGGCGGCATCCAGGCATACTTTGTGCGTCCCGTGGGGGTCGGCAAGGTCTCCGGCAACGAATATCTGAGTGGGTTTTATTTCTTTGAGCAGGTCTGATACTATCCTGATGTCTTCTTCTCCCAGGTCTTTTTTCTTTACCATCCCCGTTTCATAAAAAGGCAGGTCGAGGAACCGGATATGATCGTCGCTTGTTATTCCCGAATACCGTGCGCCGGCGCGCGCTTCTTCTTTGCGTATTGTGCCTTTCATGAAGAGGACGTCGTCTTTTTCCTTTTCGCCTTCCACCTTTTCATAGCGAAGGAAGTGAATGATGTCCTCAGCTTTTTGCTTAACCGTATGGTCGGAAGGCGAATACCTGTCGCATACATCCCGCAGGTACTCGCAGTAACGGATAACCTCTTCGTCGCCTACCGCGATATTGCCCGACGTCTGGTAGGCCACGTATACATCGTGGTTCTGGCTGCAAAGGCGGTGGAACGTCCCTCCCATAGATATGACGTCGTCGTCGGGGTGCGGACTGAATATGATTACTTTCTTGGGGTAAGGAAGAGCGCGTTCGGGGCGGTTGGAGTCGTCGGCGTCCGGTTTACCTCCGGGCCATCCGGTAATGGTGTGCTGAATGTCATTGAATATCCTGATGTTTACATTGTAAGCCGAGCCGTACAGGGCCAGAAGCTCGCCAAGTCCGTTCTCGCTGTAATCTTTATTCGTTAATTTAAGTATGGGTTTACCGGTCAGCCTGCACAGCCATACAATAGCCCTGCGGATGAGCTGGTTGTCCCATTCGCAGTTGGTCACAAGCCAGGGATGGTCGATACGTGTCAATTGGTAAGCCGCCGAGAGGTCTATTACAACTTTTGCCTTGTTGCTGCCCTGCAGGTAAGTCGCCGGCAGGCTGTCGCTTTCTTTTCCTTCCACCACGTCCTTAATGACGCCGGCTTTTCCTTCTCCCCAGGCCATAAGCACGATTTCCCCTGCTTTCAGTATGGTAGATATACCCATTGTGATGACTCCGTCAGGCACGTTCTCGATGGATTTGAATATCCGGGAAGCCTCTTTGCGGGAGTCGTTGTCTATCAGAACCAGACGGGTTGATGTATTGCCTCCCGCCCCGGGGCTGTTAAATGCAATGTTGCCGGCATGTCCTATCCCAAGCAGGGCAAAGTCAAGCCCTCCGACTTCTTCTATCTTCTGCTCATAGTGTAAGCAAAAATCAAATATATTTTCCTTCGACATAAACCCGTCGGGCGAATAGATATTCTCAGGCAATATATCCACATAATCCAGGAAGTAATCCTTCAGATAGGTAAGATTGCTGAACGCCATCGAGCTTAGCGGGTAAAACTCATATAAGTTGAATACTATAACGTTGCGAAAGCTGAGGCGCTCTTCCTTATGCAGGCGGATTAACTCTTTGAAAACGCTCTGGGGAGTGCGCCCGCCGGGCAAAGCCATAACGAACGGCTTTCCTGAAGCCTGTTTTTCTCTTATTCGCCCGGCTATCTCGCCGGCTATCCAGCGAGAGCCTTCGTCTGCCGATTCATAGATTATAGCAGGTATCTTTTCAAAACGGGTAAGAACGGATTGCTCATATGCATTTTCCGGACGATAGTACCGGGCCGGCACCCGCGTAAGTGAGATTTGGGAACTTAAATTTGTTTTCATTTTCTGTTTTAGCATTAAAATATAAACTGAGGCGCAAAAATAACAAAGAAATCCAAGATAGCATAAGTTCGATGTAAGAAAGTCAGCAACAATGCGGTAGCGTGTTATAGTGTGCGAGCAGCATTAGACCTGTATATAATGTATGCGCCTCCTTCGCCTTCTTTTTGGGGTATTTCAGGGGTAAAAAGCGGCAGATTCTTCAAAAAACGGCTTTTGTTCGTTGCAATAAGGCTTATCTGTTATTCTATCTATCTCAAACCTGAATAATTCTTGCGCAAGTTTCATGGATTCTTGCGCAAGTTTCATGGATTCTTGCGCAAGTTTCGTGGATTCTTGCGCAAGTTTTGTGGGTTCTTGCGCAAGTTTCATAGATTCTTGCGCAAGTTTCATGGATTCTTGCGCAAGTTTTGTGGATTCTTGCGCAAGTTTCGAGGATT
>JAISBL010000075.1 GCA_031266215.1 Tannerellaceae bacterium
GGTGCTCGGTCATGACATTACTTTATGGTCAGCCACGAATATACAGGGACCCTGCCCTGACGGCTGGAGACTTCCGTCAAAGGCTGAGGGCGATCCCATATCAACGGAGAATGGGGTAGCACCGTACACCTCCATTCTGGAAGCCGACAAACTTGCCAAAGTTGCAGGTGATATTTCGGGTGAGTACCTTATCTTCCCGGTAGGAAGTATTATTAGTGAGAGTACAGGAAAACTGCTGACAGGTAATACAATAAAGAGCACTGGGGCGATGTGGACATACGAGGTCGACAGCAATAAGTCATACTATTTTGCTCTTGGCTCCAACAGGCAAAAGCCGCCTCTTAGTTATGCGCGCGCCGGAGGCCTGTTTGTTCGTTGCATCCAACAATAATATAAAACCAATTTGGAGTAATTCCCAGGACCAAAGACCTTAGCATGTGAATATCTGCGTTTTTCGAAGCGGGCGTCTTTTCCTCCAGGTGAATCCGGGGAAAGACGCCCGCTGTTTTTTGTCGCCATTGCCTCTTGTAATGCAGTATCAAAGACTTAAAGACTTTAAGTCTTTAAGTCCTTAGGGCCTTAATGTGAGTAATTCCCAGGGCTGCGCCTCCGGCCTGCCGATTACCCGCATTTAAGGACTGCGGCCTTACCGGCATCGTGGCGTCGCATATAATGGCCTGTGTCGACGGGCTTTCTTACGTCCGACTCAGGAAACACTCTTAATATTTTCCTGCTTTAAAGTTTAAACAGGCATTAAGCAAAAAACGAAAATGTCTTTTGCATGTTTGCGCACTATTTTTTATATTTGTCGTGATATGAAAAAAACGGTTTTTTAATCTTACATAATTTATATATGATACCTGACACTAAAATACTGGAAGCGTTTTACTCAAAATTTGCCGGTAAAGTAAATGACGCACGTAGCCGGATTAACCATCCGATGACACTGGCTGAAAAAATATTATACGCCCATCTTTATGATGCTTCTCTCATGACAGACTATCGCAGGGGAGTGGAATATGTAAACTTCCGCCCCGACAGGGTCGCAATGCAGGACGCTACGGCGCAGATGGCGCTGCTACAGTTCATGAATGCAGGAAAAGATCATGTGGCCGTTCCCTCTACCGTACACTGCGATCACCTTATACAGGCTGACAAAGGCGCTGAAAAAGATCTCCCGACAGCAATCCATGCCAACAGGGAGGTTTATGATTTTCTGAAAGCGGTATCTAATAACTATGGTATAGGGTTCTGGAAACCGGGGGCGGGCATCATACACCAGGTAGTACTGGAGAATTACGCCTTCCCCGGAGGAATGATGATTGGGACTGACTCGCATACTCCCAATGCCGGCGGACTGGGGATGATCGCCATCGGTATCGGAGGGGCCGACGCCGTGGACGTGATGAGCGGCATGGAGTGGGAACTGAAAATGCCTGAACTGATAGGTGTAAAACTCTCAGGACGCCTTAGCGGATGGACCTCCCCCAAGGACGTTATCCTGAAACTTGCCGGTATCCTGACCGTTAAAGGCGCCACCAACGCCATTATAGAATACTTTGGTGAGGGGGCTTCCTGTCTCTCGGCCACAGGGAAAGCAACCATCTGCAACATGGGCGCCGAGGTGGGCGCGACGACGTCTGTCTTCCCCTTTGATGAAAGCATGGCGGAATACCTCCGGGCTACCGGACGCAAAGAGGTCGCCGACATGGCCCTGGGCGTAGCATCATACCTGCGCGCCGACGAAGAGGTCGCCGCCGCGCCTGAGCGATATTACGACCGGGTGATCGAAATAGACCTCACGACGCTGGAACCTTACGTCAACGGCCCGTTTACTCCTGATGCGGCCACGCCTATATCAGAGCTGGCGGCTAAAGTGAGAGCCAACGGCTATCCGCAGAAGATGGAGGCCGGACTGATCGGCTCGTGTACCAACTCGTCTTATCAGGACCTGAGCCGGGCCGCATCTATAGCCCGCCAGGCGTTCGGGGATAAGATAAAGGTGGCCTCTCCGCTGGTCATCAACCCCGGTTCGGAGCAGATACGATACACAGCCGAACGTGACGGACTGACAGATGATTTCGAAAAAGTCGGCGCTGTCATAATGGCCAACGCCTGCGGCCCCTGTATCGGACAGTGGAAACGGCATACTGCCGACAATACGCGGAAGAACAGCATAGTGACTTCATTCAACCGCAACTTTGCCAAACGCGCCGACGGCAATCCTAATACCCATGCCTTTATAGCTTCCCCCGAAATCACAATGGCGCTGACCGTCGCCGGCGACCTTTGCTTCAATCCGCTGACCGATAAATTAAAAACAACCGACGGGCGCGAAGTGAAGCTGAAAGAGCCTGAAGGCTTCGACTTCCCTCCTGATGGCTTTGACGTTAAAGACAACGGATACGTCGCTCCCTGCAACGTGCAGGCCGGAATAAGCATAAACGCCGGCTCCGAACGCCTCCAACTGCTCCAGCCGTTCCCCGGGGCCGACGATGCCGCCATGCACCATCTATACCTCCTCATAAAGGTAGCAGGAAAGTGCACAACCGACCATATCTCTATGGCCGGTCCGTGGTTACGCTTCCGTGGACATCTGGAGAATATATCGGGCAACATGCTGATGGGCGCCGTCAATGCATTCAACGGAAAGACCAACAGCACGCTCAACCGGCTTACCGGGACTTACGATCCTGTGTCGTCGGTAGCCCGCGACTACAAGGCCGGAGGAATATCATCCATCGTCGTGGCCGAAGAAAACTACGGCGAAGGTTCCTCTCGCGAACATGCGGCTATGGAGCCGCGATTCATGAACGTGAAAGTGATACTGGCCAAAAGCTTCGCCCGAATACATGAAACCAACCTGAAGAAACAGGGCATCCTGGCGCTCACCTTCGCAGACAAAAACGACTACGACAGGGTGCGCGAAAACGACACGATAGAAATTACCGGCGCCGACTACCTGACGCCGGGTAAACGCCTGAACATAATCCTGCGCCACGATGACGCCACGGAGGATATTTTCCCTGCCAGCCACTCATATAACGAATTGCAGATTAAGTGGTACCAGGCAGGAAGTGCATTGAATTATTTAAAGAATGACGAATGAAAGTAAGGAAAGAGAACGGAAAACTTATTGTACCCCACCATGTAACCATCCCCTTTATAGAAGGAGACGGCGTCGGGAGGGAAATCACCCCCGTGATGCAGCAGGTCACAGGCGCGGCCGTATGTAAGGCATACAATGGCATGCGTTCCATCATATGGGAAGAAGTCCTGGCCGGCGAAAAAGCCTTCAGGGCTACCGGCGACCGGCTCCCCGCCGAAACGACGGACGCATTTAAAAGCCATGTCGTTGGCATCAAAGGGCCGCTCACCACGCCCATAGGCGAAGGCATACGCTCGCTCAACGTAGCCCTGCGGCAGGAACTGGATTTATACGTCTGCCTGCGGCCGGTACGCTGGTTCAGGGGAGTAGTATCGCCGGTCAGAGAGCCTCAGAAAGTAGACATGGTCATCTTCCGTGAAAACACAGAAGACATATACGCCGGGATAGAGTGGCAGCAGGGTACGCCCGAAGCCGCGAGGTTTATGAAGTTCCTGGCCGGAGAGATGGGAGTAACCAAAGTGCGCTTCCCCGCTACGTCTGCCTTTGGCGTCAAACCGGTTTCGATAGAAGGAACCGAACGCCTGGTGCGCGCAGCTGTCGAATATGCGCTGGCAAACAACCGGCCCAGCGTAACGCTGGTGCACAAAGGGAACATAATGAAATTCACCGAAGGCGGTTTCAAAAACTGGGGATACGCGCTTGCCGAACGCGAGTTCTCCCGGGAGATAGCAGACGGCAGACTGGTAATCAAAGACGTCATTGCCGATGCCTTCCTCCAGGCCACCCTGCTCTCTCCTGAGAAATACTCGGTTATTGCGACCCTCAACCTGAACGGCGATTACATCTCCGATCAGCTCGCCGCTATGGTGGGTGGCATCGGCATTGCACCCGGCGCAAATATTAATTACAGCACCGGGCACGCCATCTTTGAAGCCACCCACGGGACAGCCCCCCGCATTGAGGGGAAGAACCAGGTAAACCCATCGTCGCTATTGCTCTCATCGGCGATGATGCTCGAATATCTTGGCTGGAACGAGGCGGCCTCGCTTATAACAACTGCTATGGAAAAAGCCTTTGAAGCCGGCCGGGCTACCAGTGATCTGGCGCGCTTCATGCCGGACGGGCGATCTCTGGGCACCAAAGAGTTTGGAGAATATTTAATTAAAACTATTGAAGCATTATGAAGAAAGAGTATATCATTTACAAACTGTCTGAGTCGGTAAAGACTACCTGCAAGATTGATAACGACCTGTTTACAAAGTACAACGTCAAGCGCGGCCTGCGTAACGAAGACGGCTCCGGCGTGCTGGTCGGACTCACACAGATAGGAAACGTCGTTGGTTACGAACGCCTGCCGGAGGGCGGGCTCAGGGCTATACCCGGCAAGCTGTACTACCGCGGTTACGACGTGGAAGACATCGTACATGCGCTTATGAAAGAAAAACGCTACGGCTTTGAAGAAGTAACCTACCTTATGCTCTCAGGCGAACTGCCCGACAAGGACAATCTGGAGGGATTCAAAGAGCTTATCTCCGGGAATATGCCGCTCGGGCAGAAGACCAAAATGAACATCATCGACATTGAGGGGCAAAACATTATGAACATACTGGCCCGCAGCGTGCTCGAAATGTATAACTATGACAACAACCCCGACGACACCTCTCCCGATAATTTAATGCGCCAGTCGATCGACCTTATTTCCAAATTCCCCACCATAATCGCCTATGCGTATAATATCCTGCGCCACAGTTCGCAGGGACGCTCGCTCCATATACGCCATCCGGACGAAACGCTCTCGATAGCAGAGAACTTCCTATATATGCTGAAAAAGGCGTACACCAAACTTGACGCCCGCACGCTCGACTTACTCCTTGTATTGCAGGCTGAACATGGCGGGGGTAACAACTCCACCTTCACCGTGCGCGTCACCAGTTCAACCGGCACCGACACCTACTCGGCCATAGCCGCCGGCATCGGCTCGCTCAAAGGCCCTCTGCACGGAGGTGCGAATATCCAGGTGGTAGACATGTTCAACCATCTTAAGGAGAACATTGCCGACTGGAAGAGCGTTGACGAGATCGACGCCTATTTCATCCGCATGCTCAAAAAAGAGGTATACAACAAGACCGGACTGATATACGGCATCGGCCACGCCGTATATACCATATCAGACCCCCGCGCCGTACTCCTTAAAGAGCTGGCGCGCGACCTTGCAAAGGAAAAAGGACGCCTGGAGGAGTTCGAATTCCTCGAACTGCTGGAAGAACGGGCCATCGAGTGCTTCGCCGGCTTCAAGGATACCAAAAAGCGGGTATCATCCAACGTAGACTTCTATTCCGGCTTTGTGTACGAAATGATCGGACTGCCGCAGGAGATATACACACCCCTCTTTGCAATGGCCCGCATCGTAGGCTGGACAGCGCACCGCATCGAAGAATTGAACTTCAAGAGCAAGCGCATCATCCGTCCGGCATACAAAAACATACTGGACGAGCAGTCCTACATCCCCATCAAAGAAAGGTAGATAAAGAGCGGGGGATGCTATTCGGGAATTAACCGGCAGGGCTTTTTTATTCGGACGCCTGTCCGGGCACAAACGCAAATATGCGACTCTCCGGAGATTAAATTTAGTTTTCGGACAGTCCTGGAGGGACGTTAAGGGAGGTAGCAATGACGACGTGGGGGAGCCGTTGATTCTCCTGCATCGAACCCAGGTCACGATGAATCCACAAGTATCCCTGTGGGTAATCCACAGGCATAGCTGTGGGGAGTCAACAGGCATAACTGTGGATAGCCAACAGGCGTAACTGTGGGGAGCCAACAGGCATAACTGTGGGGAGCCAACAGGCGTAACTGTGGGGAGCCAACAGGCATAACTGTGGGGAGTCAACAGGCATAACTGTGGGGAGTCAACAGGCATAACTGTGGGGAGCCAACAGGCATAACTGTGGGGAGCCAACAGGCATAACTGTGGGGAGCCAACAGGCATAACTGTGGGGAGCCAACAGGCGTAACTGTGGATAGCCAACAGGCATAACTGTGGGGAGTCAACAGGCGTAACTGTGGATAGCCAACAGGCATAACTGTGGGGAGTCAACAAGGTACCTTGTGAGAATCTAATACACTAGTGTGTGATCTATCTATACAGTAGCGTGTGGGCGGGCTATCCACACAGGGCGTGTGGGATGTCCACACAGGGCGTGTGGGATGTCCACACAGTAGCGTGTGGGATGTCCACACAGGGCGTGTGGGATGTCCACACAGTAGCGTGTGGGATGTCCACACAGGGCGTGTGGGATGTCCACACAGGGCGTGTGGGTTGTCCACACAGGGCGTGTGGGTTGTCCACACAGGGCGTGTGGGTTGTCCACACAGGGCGTGTGGGGTGTCCACACAGGGCGTGTGGGGTGTCCACACAGTAGCGCGTGAACTCCTCACACAGGGCGTGTGAAGGGTTTATAAAGTAGTGTATAAGGAATTCAGGAGGAAGGGTGCGCCAGCATGTGTCAAGTCGGGTTGATACGAAGATATGCCGGTGGAACATCGGCAGGTGCGCATGGGTGGTGACCTTCCGCTATGTCTGACCCGGACTATCTACTGGTTGTCCCGCTATCGCCCGGCGCCACGGGTTCATGCATAACCGGACCGGGGAGGCCCACGGGCCGAAGTTTCAGTTCGCAACGGTATTCGTCCCCTTCGCGGCCGCATGTGAAGGTGTAGGCGCCGGGATAGAGCAGGTCAAGACGGCGGCGAAGGTTTGACAACCCTATGCCTGAACCGCTCTTGTCGCTTTCGCTCTTTGGGAAGCAGCTGTTGCATATGCGGCAGTCTATCGCTCCGCCGGAGGCGTTTATCTCGATAAGGATGAAGGAGGGCCGGCCGTTGCTGACACCATGCTTGAAGGCGTTTTCTACCAGTGCGATGAAGAGCAGGGGCGCAACGGGGATGTCCGGCGATGAGTACGTGAGCAGCGTGCGTACGGATACATGGCCGGGGAGGCGGATGCGCATCAGTTCGACATAGTTGCGGATGAAGTCCATGTCTCTCCCGATAGTCACCACCGGCTGCGTGCTGTCGTAAAGGACGTAGCGCAGCAGCCGGCTCAGCTCGTGCACCACTTCCTGGGCTTTGGCGGGACTGATGTCTATCAGGCTGTAGATGTTGTTAAGGGTGTTGAAAAGGAAATGGGGGTTAAGCTGGCTTTTGAGGTTTTTCAACTCGGCTTCGCTCCTGCTCCGTTCCAGCTCTTTACGCTCCGCCTGGGCGATATACCAGCTTTGGGTCATCTTGTAGGCTATACTGATGGTGATAACAAAGGAGTAGATAAGGATTTCTATGATAAAGAAACGCACTATCACCCATACGCCCGGAGTAGGGCGTGAGAATGGCCTGCCTTCGGTGACGGAGAAGAACATCTCCAAAAGGAAATGTACCGCCAGGGTGAGGACGGCGAACAGTAGTACGTTGGTCAGAAGGTACCGCACGGGTTGCCTGGTAAACAGGTACTTCCTGACCAGGTAAAGGTAGTTGGCATAGAAGGCGGCGACATACGAGCCGAGCACGATCACGAAACCCATGTATCGCTCCAGCGTCACAGTAGCTTCAGGCTCCCTGCCGGTAAAGAGGAAGGGGAAGGTAAGCAACGATCCCCATCCGAAGAAATGTATCAGCCAGTTGAATCTGCGCGCCGGCGGCTTTGCCTGCTGCGTCTCGTTATTCATACCGTATAGCTTCTATCGGGTCTAACCCGGCCGCCTTCCTTGCCGGGTACCAGCCGAAGAATATGCCGGTGAATGTGCATACGGCAAATGACAGCAGTACGCTCCACGGCTGGACGTATGTGCCGAAGTTAAAGGCCGTGCGGATCAGGTATGATAGTCCGCCGCCGATAAGCACGCCTATCAGTCCGCCTGTGACGCTTATCAGTATGGCCTCGATAAGGAACTGCGCCATTATGTCGCGCCCCCTGGCCCCGATACTCATCCTGAGCCCTATTTCACGCGTCCGTTCGGTGACGGATACATACATGATGTTCATTATCCCTATCCCCCCGACCAGCAGCGATATGCCGGCAATGGAGCCGAGCAGCAGCGTGAGCATGTCCATGACCGAGGATATGGTGGAGCTAAGCTCTTCCATAGAGCGAATGTTGAAGTCGTTTTCATCTTCGTCCCTGAGCTTGTGGTTGCGGCGCAGTATCTCGGTGATCTCATCTATGGCGGCGTCGGAATATTCTTCCATGACGGCCGAGGCGGTCATGCCCTGCAGGTAGGTGATGGCCAGTACGCGTTTCTGTATCGTGGTGTAGGGAGCCAGTACGAGGTCGTCCTGGTCCATTCCCATGCTGTTATAGCCCTTGCTCTTTAGCAGCCCCACGATGCGGAAGGGTATCTTGTTGAAGCGCACAACTTTGCCGATGGGGTTGTCGCCTTCGCCGAACAGCTCTTTGGATACGGTTTTGCCTATTACGCAGACTTTGGCGGCGGCGGCGATGTCCTGATCGGTGAACATGTCGCCGTCGTCTATGCTGTAACGGCGGATGTCAAGGTAATCGGCGCTCACGCCGTAGAAAGTGGTCGGAGTGTTATTCGCCCCGTATATGAGCTGTCCGGAGCTGTTGACCGAGGGTGAGATGGCCGATATGAACTGCGCTTCGGTGCGAATGCTCTCATAGTCGGCCATTTTGAGGGTTTCCATAGATGAGGCGCTCAGTCTGACACCCCCGCGCATGTCGGCGCCGGGCTGTATCATTATCATATTGGCCCCCATCTCGCTTATCTGATCCTGTATTCCCTTTTTTGAGCCCTGGCCGATGGCGAGCATCGTGATGACGGATGCTACGCCGATGATGATCCCCAGCATGGTGAGGAATCCCCGCATCTTATTATTCGACAGAGCTTTCAGAGCTATCCTTAAGAGGTTGGTGAGGTTCATTGCCGTTTTGTTTAGTCGTTTTCTGCCGGGAGCTTTGCCAGGGCATCGGCGGCGGATTGGATGTTATCGTTCATTACGTCGCTCGTTATGCGCCCGTCTTTGAGAAGTATATTCCTGCTGCTGTACTGCGCTATATCGAGGTTGTGGGTGACGAAGATTATAGTGCGCCCGCCGGCGTGAAGCCGCTGGAAGAGCACCAGTATTCCGTGGCTGGTGCGGCTGTCGAGGTTACCCGTAGCTTCGTCGGCCAGGATGACGGCCGGATCGTTCACCAGGGCGCGGGCTATGGCTACACGCTGCATCTGTCCGCCCGACATCTGGTTGCTCCTGTGGTTCAGGCGGTCGCCAAGCCCGACATCTGTCAGCGCCCGCGTAGCCCTCTCCCGGCGCGAGGAGGCGCTGAACGAGGAGTTGTACATGAGCGGCAGTTCAACGTTTTCCCTGGCCGTGGTCTTGGGCAGGAGGTTATAACTCTGGAAGACGAATCCTATCTTGCGGTTGCGTAGCGCGGCGCGGTCGTTCTTACCCATCAGGCGTACCGATACGCCGTCGAGGTAATACTCTCCGGCGGTTGGCGTGTCGAGGCAGCCAAGGGTGTTGAGCAGCGTGCTCTTGCCGGAGCCGGAAGTTCCCATTATGGTGACGAACTCGCCTTCGTGGATGGTGAAGGATACGTCGCGCAGGGCGTGGACGGTTTCGTCTCCCACGATGAAGTTGCGCGATATGCCTTCGAGCCGTATTATTTCCTTTTGATTTGTCATCGTTGCGTGCAGTATTGTTATCATCTGGGTCCGCCGCCCGGAGGTGGCCCCATCATGAAGGGCCTGCCGGCGGCTGCGGGCGCCAGCATGGCGGGCGAGGTCAACTCAAGTACTACCTCTTCTCCCTCGGCCAGGCCTTCGGTCACTTCGGTAACGTTAAGGCTGGATACGCCGGTGGCTATCAGTTTAGGCCGCAGGGTGTTCCCGTCTTTCTGCCATACCACCTTCATGCCCGGAGGCGGGGGAGATGTCATGTCTGCCCCGGCGACGGATATCTGCATCGTTTCCAGTACTTTCGCGTCAGGGACGAAGCGTAGCGCCTTACCGGGTATAGTGAGTACGTCCGGGCGTTCAAGGGTGTATATCGTTACATTGGCCGTGAGCCCCGGTTTGAGCTTTAAGTCGGGGTTGTAGGCGCTGATGACTACCTCGTAGGTCACTACGTTAGAGGTCACGGTAGCCTCGAGTCGCACCTGTGTCACCTTGCCTTCAAACACATCGTTCGGGTAGGCGTCTACCGAGAAGCTGACGTTCTGGCCTTCCTCCACCTGTCCGATGTCAGCCTCGTCAACGTCGGCTATGACGCGCATCTGCTTCAGGTCGTTGGCGATGGTGAAAAGCGTCGGGGTGCTGAATCCGGCTGCAACGGTCTGACCTTCCTCCACGGCGCGGTTGATGACTACGCCGTCTATCGGGCTTGATATAGTGGCGTACTCCAGATTGCGGCGCACGCGGGTCATGTCAGACTGGTTGCGGTCATAGCTGCTTCTGGCCCGCTCGTAGTTGTAGGTGGCCGTTTCAAAGTCGGTATCGCTTATCAGTTGCTTCTCATGCAGCATCCGGCTGCGTGCGTAGTTCTTCTGCTGGTATTCAAGCTCTGTTGCGCTACTCTTCAGGTCGGCGTCTTTAGATAAGAGTTCGGCCTGCAGGTTCACCTTGTCCATTTCGGCAAGCAACTGGCCTTTTGTCACCGTGCTGTTGTAATCCGCGTATATCTTGTCTATAATACCCGACACCTGGGTGCCGACCTCTACTTTTACCACAGGCTCCACCGTGCCGGTAGCCGTCACAGAGTTGCTGATAGTGGCGCGCTCTGCCTTAACGGTCGCTATCCGGAGCATCCCGCCGGCGGCCGGCCTGGCGGTAAAGAGCAACAGGCAGGCAACCAGCGCCGCCAGAGCGGATACGGCAATAATTATCCGTTTCTTTTTCTTCTTCATATCATGATTCGTTTGTTTGTGTTATCGGGGGGGATGGAAAGATTAATAATTGGGGTTTACCGGTTTCTTCTGGTATATATTGAGCAGTTGGATGCTGATGATGGCCATGTATTTGGATTGCAATTCCTCCTGTTGGGCATTGAGCATATTGTTTTTCTCGGTGAGCAGTTCCAGCGTGTTCTTCATGCCGAGGAAAAACTGTTCTTCCGTCAGGCGATAGCTTTCGGTTACGTACTTCAGCCGTTCGACAGATGCCAGGTACTGGCTCTGCGCCGAGGTAGCATCCAGGTACACCCCTTCCACTAAGCGGAGCAGGGCCTTGTGTGTGCCGAGCAGTTCCAGCCGGCTGTTGGCCAGCGAGAAGCGGGCTTTGTTTACCGCCGTCCTGTGTGTGCGGTTGCTGAATATGGGGACGCTTAGCGTAAGTCCCACCGTTTCATTGAAGCGGTCGCGCAACTGGTCGCCGAATGAGGCGCTGGCGCCCGAGCCGTTGCCCGTACCCAAGCCTGCGCTCATGGAGAGCGAGGGGAGGTATCCGCCGGCGGCCTTTTTGGTTTCCAGTTCGGCAATGTCCACAGACAACTCTCCGCTCCTCACCTCAGGCATGGCTGCGAGGCTTAGGGCGTAGATCACTTCTTTCTGCTGTAGCGGGGCCAGTACGTCGTCGTCGCCCAGACCGGGTATGGCCAACGTTATCTCATCTGTTATGTCAAGCTCCAGGAGTTGCTTTAGTTGTAGCTTGTAGTTGTCAAGGTTTTTCCCTGCCACCACCAGTTGGTATTTGTCGGAGCTGTACTGGCTCTCCATCTGTGCAAAAGACACGCGAGAGATGGATCCGGCTTTCAGTAACTCTCCGGCCCGGTCAAGCTGGGCTTTGGACACTTCCACCGTATTTTCGCTGATACGGACGGCCTCATAGGCATAGAGCACCTGCATGTAGTTTTGCACCAGGGCGATCTGTATCTCACGTTCGTTCTGCTCAACGCTCAGGACGCTTATCCTGTCTTGCAGTTCCTGCTGTTTGATGGCGTTTGAGCGGCGGTTGCCGTCAAAGAGCGTCCAGTTGGCGCTTACGCTGTAATTCCCCGTATAACTGTCGGATGAAGAAGAGGGAATGTAGGATACGTTTTGCGAGATGGAAGCCGACAGCGAAGGGAATATCTGCGCCCTGGCCTGGTGTGTGTCTTCCTGTCCTGACTGGAGGCTGATATGGCTTTTCTTAAGCTGAATGTTATGCTCCAGCGCATATTCGAGGCAATCGTGCAGCGTCCAGCCGGAGGGCTTCTCCTGCGCCGGAGCTACGGTAAAGGAGAGAAGGAACAGAACGGTCAGTAATGATAAATTCCGTGTCATAATCTGTTTTTCATTAGGTGATCCTAGTTTACTGCAAATCTAATGCGACACGCATCAGCCGTAAAAACAAAATCGACAGAGAGCAATAAACGGCAGACGAAAAGAGGCAATTAATCGACAAACAACCTGTAAACTATCACTCCGCCGCCGGAAAGGACTATGGTGAAGGTGTCGCCCAGAGCCTCGTTAAGGCTGCCCTGCCACCAGGATGTCAGAGTCCGTTTCCGGATAGGCCATCGCAGCCCTTCGGTGTTAACTATCTCTACCTCCGGGTGCGGTGAAAAGACAGACACCTGCTGCCCCTTTTTGCTGGTCAGCGTACCGGTGCGCAGCAAGGGCGTAAACAGTCCGAAATCGCTGAGCATCTCTACACGGCGTAACGTACGTGCATAATCCAGCAGCAGCGATATGTTACCCAGTGTATGGTCTTCACGCAGTCCGGTAGCTCCGAGGATCAGGACGTCGGTCAGTCCCGAAGCCACAGCAAAACCAATGGCTTTAGTCAGGTCATTGGTATCCTGCTCGGCCACGGCGTGAAGGCGGTCGGCGTAACGCAGGCGCAGGTCGCCGGGGATACTGTCCAGATCGCCCACGATAGCCGTCGGCACGAAACCTTTCCTGCAAAGCGATCCGACCGCCCCATCGCAGGCAATTATTACAGAAGCCGCCTCCAATAAGCTCAGGGCCTCCGCAAGAACGGGGAAGCTCCCGTTGGCAACTACGATACAATCATAAGGCGTTATCATCAGTCTTCACTCCTTTCTTTTTCCACATGTAATACCCCGCAAAGGCCAGTGCCGTATAGCAAAGGTAGAGCAACATTGTTGGGTATAACGCCAGGGTGTAATACATATAAACAGACAGAGCGTCGGCCATGATCCAGAATATCCAATGTTCTATGATGCGTCTTGCGAGCATCCATGTAGCCACTATACTTATACTCGTGACCAAGGCGTCAACATCCGGGACGGGTGAATCGGTATGGACTTTCAGTACGTAATAGATAAGGAAATAGATAAGGCCGATTATAGAAAGGACAACCGCCGCAGTTTTAAGTCCTATGTGTCTGTACACGACAGTCCCCCGGGAAACCACCTCGCCATCGGGGCGCCTCCTCTGCAAACTCCATTGCCAAAAGCCGTATACGCTGATCAATACATTATACATATTCAACCCCATAGAGGCATATACTTTTGAAACGAAAAACACATATACGTACACCAGCGAGGAGATGACACCCACCACCCACATTGCACGGTGCTGTTTTATCTCTAGTAAGAGATAAAGCAAGCCTGCCAGTACTCCGAAATATTCCAATTATTCGCTCTCTTTATAAGGTTCCCAACCAGATAAGCAGTCCTATGCAAACTGCTATGATAATAAAAAACACAAATATCTGCATCTCCAGCGGCAGCTTTCTCAGTAAAGGTATCCGGCCGGCCCATCCGGTTACCGTCGTGATCTGTTTGGGAATTTCGTCTACAGCCGGTATTTCATATCCGCCGGCCTCCATCACTTCCATAGCGCGTACGACGTCACTTTCCATAATCTCAACCCGTGCGCCGCCAATGGGATACCCGGCTATACCCGACGAATATTCATTTCGCAGGTAGCAGTCTATACCTTCTGACCTGAGCGTCGCCATCAGGGTATACGCTTCAGCCGGGAATCGAAACCTGGCTATTTCCACAATTTTATCTGTTGTGTCCATCCTGTTGATTAGAGTTTTATGCTTCGCAAAGATACAAATATACGGTTGCCCCCATCCCGGCTCTCCGGTTTTTTCACGGAAAGAGTTGCACAGGATAAAAAATACGCATACTTTTGCTGCTCGTCAAAAAAGGCGTAGGTAAAGGCGGGATAGCTCAGATGGTTAGAGCGCATGATTCATAATCATGAGGTCGCGAGTTCAATTCTCGCTCCCGCTACTTTAAAATCAGCATCTTACGATGCTGATTTTTTGTTTTATATAACTTTGCCCCACAAGTAAAAAGTTCCAAAAATGCCATAATCAACTAATATATAATTAATTAAATATATTTTTTGATGTGGGGCAAGTAAATAGCATATATAAGAAAATTGTAAAGTCTTTATCAGAATGGCTTTGTATCAACAAGTATAAATTGCGGTTCGGATTACCTATAATTTGACTGCAATCACTATCTTTGCATCAGATAAATAGAATTTTAACGGATTTTATCCGTTTAGATATAACATAACGTTCGCTGAACGTCTCGACACAGAAAACTGGTAATTTTCAAGAAAGGCGAGATGAAAAGTGTAATGTTCATGCTATACTTTGGTATGGCGTGGACTTGCAAATTTCGTCTTTCGGGTATACCAGTACCTCTGTGTCGGAATGCGTGAGTTCCACGCTTTTTTTGAACTACGGCGAGCAAGAGTATAATTAAGAGACATGAAAAAAAAATTAAACTGTACATCGCCGCATCGCTCGACGGCTACATCGCACGACCTGATGGTGATTTGGATTGGCTGTTGCAATATCCTGCGCCTGTTGGGACTGAATACGGCTATCAAGAATTTATCGATTCCGTTGATACAATTATCATGGGCAACGGAACCTATAAGGAAATCATTGCCATGCAAGTCGATTGGCCATACAAAGGCTTATCGACCTATGTGCTTACCCGCCACAAGAACAATCTTCCTCCGAAAGAAAATGTAACCTACATTACCGATGATGCTATCGCAGCCATCCGTCAACTTCAACAACAAGAGGGCAAAGACATTTGACTGATGGGCGGCGGACAAATCATAACCCTATTGCTGAACCACGATTTGGTAGATGAAATGCAAATCAGCTACGTTCCGGTAATTTTGGGCAAAGGCATTCCTTTGTTTCCTGATAAACCAAAAGAATCAAAATGGGAACTGACAGGAAACACAGCATATAATTCAGGAATACTGAAAGTCGATTATAAAAAAACAACCCGATAAAAAATGTCCGTTTTTTTACAATTCTGGCAACTAAACCCGCCGTACTTTTGTTGAATTTTTCAAGCAGTATTTTGTAAAGGATGGATAGTTTTCAAGTCATACAACCTTCGGCATTTTTGGCGCCCTACGTGAAGTATTACTGGTTCATGAAGGTAGGCAGCGCAGTTCAGGCATCCGAGCGGATTATTCCCACCGGAATGATGTGCCTGATGTTTCACCGGGGCGAACGCCTGTTTTCGTCGGCTGCCAAGCAAATGCAACCGCAGGCTTTCCTGAGCGGACAGGGAACCGCCTATACCGACCTGTCCTACTGCGGTGCTATCGACATGATTTCGGTCGAATTCCGCCTGGCAGGGGCGAAAGCGTTTTTCAAAATGCCGATGATTGAGTTGAACGGACAAAATATAGCCACCTGTGATTTGAGCGACCCCGAACTGATATAACTGGAAAAGCGTTTGGCCGACACCACCGACCCTAAAACCTGCGCACGTCTTATCGAAAAGTTTTTATCCCAAAATGTCCATTAGCAGCATAGTTTGAACAAAGTATTATTTTTATGTTTGTATTTCTAATGGACACCATTAGAAATTATAGGATATAACGATTTGATATTCATGAGGATTCATAGGGTTCATTTTTGTATAATCTATCTAAAACGGCTTATAAAGCTTATAAATCATGCAAGATTTGGAATTACGTTTTACAAATCAGGAGATAAGTTCCTGGGGCGGGGTCAGCCTGTTGAAGAAAATGTTGTATTCATTGGG
>JAISBL010000082.1 GCA_031266215.1 Tannerellaceae bacterium
ACTTCCTCGCCGATAATGGCCGAAAGGAAGGCTTTTGCAACACGGTTGTCTTCTATCATAAACTTGAAGACTACATCGTATATTGGATTAGCTATATGCATGAACGTCTCGCTTTTTTAGTTATCGAACACAAAAATAGTACATTATATTGAGATTTTAGAATGTCTACATCTAACCTGACTGAAATATGACGGGAATAATACCCCCGGCAAAAAGAAAAGAAATGTATAAGTTTACTTTTTCTTTTTACCGGGGGTATTTCCGCCCGTATTTGTCTTATTCCGGCATTTTTACAGGTTCCCTTTTCATATCTTCATCAATATCACGGTAGCGGGCAAAAGCCTGGCTTCCATCTTTGTGACCCGAAAGAGCGCCAACAAGGTTGGGATTTTTTACCTGCTTATACAGATTGCCAACAAAACACCGGCGGGCAAGATGGGATGATGCTATTTCACTGATGGGACGCTTCTCCTCTTCCCGTGTTGCCGGATTGAGAACCGTCACAATGCGTGTTATCCCTGACAGTTCGAATATCTCTTTTTACGCTCAACGTTAAGCATACATTGGAGCAGGCGCTTGCTCCATATCGTTGCTAGTGTTAGCACCACACTGTTGCTAGTATTAGCACCACACTGTTGCTAGTGTTAGCACCACACTGTTGCTAGCGTTAGCACCACACCGTTGCAAGCACTTGCACCACATCGTTGCAAGCGTTAGCACCACACTGTTGCAAGCGTTAGCACCACATCGTTGCAAGCACTTGCACCACACCGTTGCAAGCGTTAGCACCACACCGTTGCAAGCGCTTGCACCACACTGTTGCCAGCACTGGCACCACATCGTTGCCAGCGTTGGCTACACACCGGCGCAAGCGTTTGCTCCATACAAGAACAAGCGCCTGCTGCACATCGTGCAGGCGTTGGCTCCACATGTCTCCGAACTGAACTTTAAGCTTGTGATGGCTGAATGGACCGATGACGATATCGACGACCCACCTGCCTTTGAAGAGTGAAGCCCGCGGCAGGGTTTAACGCAAGCGACAGAGGCGCTCTGCCTTATGGGACAGAAGTGTTCATCACTATGCGACCGAACCGTTCACCCCTTCGCCTCGCCTATTTTTGCTGAAATTCGCTATGGAACATAACATCGATCTATCCATAGTATTTTTGCATAAGGAGTAAATAGAACTTTCATAGCTCTTTTGAAGTTAAATGCCGCCGCTGCCAACATAGCATTAATAGCATCTCCCTGCAAATCAGCTCACCGACGTCATTGCAAACGTGTACGAAATCGGATTTTTGCTCTTATACCATGATACGCCCGGTGCAGAATGACAGGAATGACGAGCCCTGACGCGATAACGATGATCGCCTGAAGGATAAAGTAGAAGGTGTTATTCCAGTACAAACCAACTGATATTCCGGCGAGACAGGCTTTGGCCAGTCCTTCAAAGGTGGTATGCAGCAGATAAATTGTGTAGGAATACACAGATAAACCAAGGAACAGGCGTTTGAATAAACCCTCTTTCGATTCCAGACACCTGGATATATAAAGGATAAGGAAGATACCCGAAACGGCTAAACCCAGATGGATAAAGGGTGATATAAGCGCGCTCTGAGAACCGGGATACAGGTTTTCAATCATAAAGAGTACTGAAAAAACCATGAAAAGCAGTACGGGAGATATCTTTTCTGCTGCCGCCCTGGCATGTATCTCCTGAAACATAATGCATCCCAAAACGAAATAAACAAGATTTACTCTTAAGTATTCCATGCAAAACAGTCTGGTGAAAGATACCGGAAGTATAAAGAGAATGAGTGAGGCGACGAAAAGGAAAACAAGCTTTTTCCCCGTACTGAAAAAAGGTATAATCAGAAAGATAAAAAACAAGGTGTAGACAAACCAAAGGAAGGCGCCGGCGGAAGGGAGGTAGAATATTTCGTAGAAAGAGGATAGCGAAACCGGGTTTTCGACATGCAAGTCTCGTTCGGTAAGCAGTTTGATCGAGATAACGAATAATGATACCAAAAAATAGGGAATCATCAGGCGGTTGAATTTCTTACGGACAAATTCCTTATACCGGATTGTTTCACGGAACGAAAGTCGGTAGACATATCCGCTGACAAACATGAAAAGCGGCATGTGAAAGCTGTAAATGGCGTCGTGCAACGTAACGTACCACGCTGGCGAGTCTTCGGGGATGTAGTGGCCCACGACAACCAGAATAATGCAAACAGCCCGCGCTATCTCTATGTATGTGATTCGTTTCATCCCTACGTTATCAGGTCATATACGCGGATGGTTTCAGAGGCGATGGTATCCCAGTTATACGGAGACAGGTCGTAGCTCTGCTCCGGGTTTTTCTTCTTTAACTGCAAAAGCATCTTATCTCTAAAGTCGTTCCAGTCGTTAAGGCGGAAATAAGAATCGGCCTCCAGTTTCATGGCAAGGTTTGCCGGTATGTCGCTGACCAGGGCCTTACGTTTGTAACTCATCGCTTCGAGCAGCGTAATGGGAAGCCCTTCGTGCGAAGAGGGGAGGACGAACAGGGCGGCGTGCGAATACAGCTCGGCCAGCTTCCTGCCCTTGACCATGCCGGTCAGCACTACGTTCTTTGCCTTCGCCTTTGCTTTCAGTTCCCGCGAGTAGGCGGTCTCAATATCAGAATCTCCTGCGATGACCAGCCGCAGGGCGCTCCCTGATGCTGCAAAAACGTCAATCAGCCGGTCGAAGTTCTTCTCTTTCACAAACCGCCCTACCGCGAGCACATATTGCAGCGGAGCCAGGTTGAGGCTTTCAAGGTAATCGGTGTAAGTGACGAGCCCGGGCAGATTCACGCCGTTGTGTATCAGGTGAACATGACTGGTGCGGTTATACCTGCTTTTCAGTATATGGACTATGATAGGGGAGATGGCGATGATCTCATCGGCAAAATGCGCTGCGAAACATTCCCCTGCCTTGATGATAATCCGGGCGAAGGCGCCCCACTTCTTTCGTTCGTAATCAGGCCCATGATGCGTTACAACCACTTTAAGTCCCATCAATCTGGCTACCGGGATTACTATGGAAGGCCCTACGCCGTGAATGTGCAACACATCGGCCTTCACCCGCCTGGCATAAAAGACGCTTAACAGGGAGTGGATGGCGCTTTCAACACCAACGATCTTGGGAGCGTTTATGTCTTTGAACTTCACCTTCCGGTACGACAGAGACGAGCGGTCGGTCACGTACCTGCTTCTCCTTACCACCGTCACGTCCATTCCCTCGTAAAGGGCCACCCTAGGGTACAGTTCCTCGCAATGCGTTTCTATCCCGCCCTGTATATCAGGAAATCCTCTTGTTCCGGTAACTACTATTTTCATGCGTTATGATTATGAATGACGTTATTATAGAGTGACATTAGTTTTTGGTAATAAGCCTCCCGACCGAAGTTGTCAGTTGCGAAAGACTGCGCCTCACGGCACATTGACGCGTATGCTTCGCCGGGCATAGAGAGGGCTTTCACGATCGTTTCCCTGAGCTGTTCCACCTGCCTGGGTTCAAACAGATAGCCGCTGACGCCTTCCTCTATGAGTTCGGGTATTCCTCCTATGCGGCTCCCGATTACGGGCGTTCCCAGGGTCATTGATTCTATTACAGACATGGGGTTGTTTTCGTACCATTCCGAAGGTACTACGACAAAGCGCGCCCTTCGGATATAGCCGTACAGATCGTCGCCCGACTTAAAGCCGGTAAACTCTACGTTACGGGGGCTTTGGCTTTTCAGGCTTTCCAGCAGAGGGCCTGTCCCCACGATCTTGAGATGCACATCCGGACATAGCCTCATGGCTGCCATCAGGGCAGGTATCCCTTTTTCTTCCGATATACGCCCTATATAGAGCAGGTAGTTGTCTTTAGCAGATATTCCTGTCTGCTGAAGGGATGTGAAATTAGACAGGACAGTTGCTTTCTCCGCGTACTTCGCCGAGAACTCAATATGCTTATCGCTGGCAAACCTGCTGACGAATATAAAACGGTCTATATAGTCTGTGGGCGATATGACATACTTCCTGAAATAACTGTCCGCCGTAAGCATCAGGCTATTGAGAAAACGCCCCTTTGAGCATTGGTTAACAAGACAGTTATAGTAATGCCCCGTCCTGCAACGTTCGCAAACAGCCCCTTTGCCGTCTGTAAAAAGATATGCCGGGCAGATCAGCCGGTAATCATGCACCGTCATTACCACAGGGATGCGGTGTTTCTTCAGAACCGGCAGGATGGAGACCGACAGGCTGTTGAATAAAAGATGTATGTGTGCAATGTCAGGCCGCTCGTCCCTGAGAAGCCTGTCAAGCTGTCGCGCCGCCGTGCGGTTGTATACAAAAGACGTTATATACCTCGCCTTATCCCACAGTCCGGACTCTGACAGCTCCGGGTATGGCACAAAATAAGACTCATAGGGGCTGGGCCGGTTCTTTTTGTCCTTCAGACAGAATGGCGCTACCGTATGCCCGTGCTGCTCCAATAGCTGTATGGTGTTAAAAAATACCGTCTCGGCGCCTCCCTTGAGATAGAAATACTTATTGATCTGCAATACTTTCATCAGCGAAGCTTTGTTTGTCGTTAAACGCATATAGTTCCTGTTTCATCCCGGCAAGCACCAGTCCCAGCAGCATCATTGAGAAAACGCCGTCATTGGCTATGAACGTAGGATTTGCAATACCCTCAATCGCCAGGAACCCTATGATCAGGGATACTATAATGAGGCAGTGAAGGTTCCGGGTCTTTATGTAGAAATGTAATGCCCTGCGCAGGATATAAAGCCAGAACAAAATGTACATGACGACACCGGCCACTCCGAACTGGGCGAGCGAAGGGTAGTAAGTATCGGCTACAAAGCTGTAATAGCTCCTTGAAATCCCCCATACGCCGTCTATACCGTACTTAACATAAATATCGGAGTAATACAGGCCTGAAGCGTACGTTGCATAACTGGCCAGTCCGCTGCCAAAGGGGAAATAATCGCGAAATATCTCAGGAGAAGTGGCATAAAGGACATACCGCGCGACCATATCTTTTTCCACATCACCAGCCACCGCCTGATAGAAATATAAATATATCTTTTCCCAGGCCACGAGCGTAATAACCACAAGCATACAGACAATAACCAATACGTTGCGCACATTCCACCTGAACATTTTGGCATTCGAGAAGAATATGACGATGAAAACCGCCATTGCGTAAAAGCCGTAAAACTTGGAACGCCCCGACAGTATACCGATAGATAGCATTATGAGGAAAACCAGCTTGTCCAGCGAAGTAAAGCGGCTGCAATAAAAATAGCATAGCGAGGTCAGTATCACAGCCGAGGCGTAATACGAGTCATGTGACATAGTCAGCTTTATCATGTCGGGATAGAAAAGGCTCGAAAGTCCTATTACAAGTAATACGCCCCAATATATAAAGGAGACCGATCTCAGGATCGATCTCTGATTCCTGTCGAGCGACGGCATCATGGAGTAAGCGCAGAAGAAAGCCAGATAAGGCTTTATCTGTATGAACAGGTCGCTCATGATCCCTCCCGCGCTGTTACTATGTATATATAATGAATAGAAGACGTAAAAAGCAAAAACGGCAAGCGTTGTCAGGAAAGCCTTGTTCATTTCCCAATCCTTTTTAGTAAACAGGAAGATGGCGAACAAAACGAAAATAAGCAGGGCGCAGATCTCATCGGTATAAGCAAACCCCAGTACGGCCAGGATGATATTATACAGTAAGACTCCGAAGGTTAACGTAAAAAGGAATACGATATAAAAATACTTGCTGATATATGTTTGTATCATTCGAGGTAGTTGCTTTAGTACTTTATTAAACGCAGCCACCCGCTGTTTAGTATAGCGAGAGTTTCAGACATAAGAGAAAAGCCGGCCTCCCGCACTGACGTTTTAGGGATGCCTCTCACACGAATATGAGGTGTTTAGGGCATAAAACAAAACGTGTATAATCAGAAAAAACAGAAGGCATCGCCTGTTGATATTCTACCGAAAACACCCGGACCTCAATAAGGGCGCCATAACCTACCACCCCGGACTGTCCGAAAACTAAATTTAAGCTCCGGAGAGTCGCATATTTGCGTTTGTGCTCAGGCAGGCGCCCGAATAAAAAAGCCCTGCCGGCTAGTTCCCGTACAGCCTCTCCCGCGTCATAATCTTTCGGAGCGAAACGAATGCCACACGGGCGGATACCCTTCTCAGGGTGTTTTCTTCGTCGGCGCCGGCGGGGCGCTGACTGTCGGCCGTACACTGCAAAAGCCGGAGGTTACTGTATTCCCGGCGCCCCTTTTCTGCGTCTGCTATGCGTACCTTTCCTCCTGAATTCATTATACACTACTTTATAAACCCTTCACACGCCCTGTGTGGACAACCCACACGCTACTGTATTAGATTCTCACAGTTATGCCTGTTGGCTCCCCACAGTTATGCCTGTGGGCTATCCACAGTTATGCCTGTTGGCTATCCACAGTTATGCCTGTTTGCTCCCCACAGTTATGCCTGTTGGTTCTCCACAGTTATGCCTGTGGGCTATCCACAGTTATGCCTGTGGGCTATCCACAGTTATGCCTGTTGGCTCCACACAGTTATAACTGTGGATTCATCATGACCCGGGTTCGATGCAGGAGAATCAACGGCTCCTCCACGTCGTCATTGCTGCCTCCCTTACCGTCCTCCCCCCCATACTGTCCAAAAACTAAATTTAAGCTCCGGAGAGTCGCATATTTGCGTTTGTGCTCAGGCAGGCGCCCGAATAAAAAAGCCCTGCCGGTTAGTTCCCTGACAGCCCCCTCCACTGCGGATTATGTTTATGCGGTACCGATTGCCTTTCATTAACCCGGATTAAGCAATAGGTTTTTCTAATGCTTAGCATTTCTTAATCCCGGACTCAGGGGATTATTTCCTGTGTAATTACTGTGACTTATCGATTTATTTCTATTTTTGCGAACCCACTGTAAATAATTATGTTATACGGGGAAATGCGTAATTAATCCTTAAATGTAAAAAGCATGCACACTTATACTATTATGCGAAGCCTGACGCTGCTGACGCTGCTGGCGGCCTGTTCGGGGGGTAAGCAGGAGAGCGGGGAAGGGAATGTGGAAACTATACTGCCCGAATCTTCAGGCGAAGTAAGCATCATGACCCTGGAACGAACGAATTTTCATCACGAACTTGTAAGTAACGGCAAACTGACGGCTTTGCAGTATGCCGACCTTAGATTTGAGTCGGCTGAACCGGTGGCCGCTGTCTGGGTGAAGAATGGCGACCGGGTGACGAAGGGGCAGAAGCTGGCCGAACTGGAAACCTTTCGCCTGAGTAACCGTACGGCTCAGGCTAAGGATGCTCTCGACAGGGCCAGGCTGGATATGCAGGATGTGCTGATAGGTCAGGGATACGCTCCGGCCGATTCTGCTGCTACGCCTGCCGGGACCATGCAGTTGGCGCGCACCCGTAGCGGGTACGACCAGGCGCTGGCCCAGTACCAACTGGCCGCTCATGAGGAAGAACTGGCTGTGCTGAAGGCGCCTTTTGACGGCGTAGTGGCCAATCTCTTCGCCAAGCCTTACAATATGGCGTCTACGCAGGAGACGTTTTGCACCATCATAGATGCCAGCCGTGCGGAGGCGTCTTTTACTGTCATGGAGGGCGAGTTGCCTCTTATCAGGAAGGGCGACAGGGTTGAGGTGGCCCCTTTCTTTGCCACGGCGGACGGCAGTGTGACTGGTACTATTACGGAGATCAACCCGCTGGTGGACGCCGGCGGTATGGTGCGCGTCAAAGCGTCGGTGGATAACCGGGGGCAGTTGTTCGAAGGGATGAACATACGCGTAAGCGTGCAGCGCTCGGTACCGGGACAACTGGTGGTTCCCAAGACGGCGGTAGTCATACGGTCGGGCAAGCAGGTGGCTTTCACGCTTGTGGACGGGAAGGCTTATTGGAACTACGTGCAGACCGGACTGGAGAATGCTTTGCATTACACCATCACAGAAGGACTGGAGGAAGGCAGTACAGTGATCACGAGCGGTAATATCAACCTGGCGCACGAGTCTGCGGTGAGGGTCGCCAACTGAAAAACCCAAAGACAGAGAGATGATCAGATTCTTATTAAGTAAGCCCATTGCGGTGCTGATGGCCTGTACGGCTTTTTTCATCATGGGGCTGGTGACATATTTCACACTCCCGGTCTCCCTTTTGCCCGATATTGCCATACCTGAGATCACCGTGCAGGTTACGGGGGCGAACGCTTCGGCGCGGGAGTTGGAGAATACCGTTGTGAAGCCGGTGCGCCAGCAACTGATGCAGGTAAGCCGGCTGCGCGATATACGCAGCGAGACGCGCGACGGATCGGGGTTGCTCAGGCTGAGCTTCGACTTCGGTGTAAATACCGACCTGGCTTTTATAGAGGTGAACGAGAAGATAGATGCTGCGATGAATTACCTCCCCCGCGAGGTGGAGCGCCCGCGGGTGATCAAGGCCAACGCAACGGATATACCTGTCTTTTGCCTTAACCTGACGCTCGCCTCTGATAAGGGCAGGGCAGGAGAGGGGGAGACGGACTTCCTCGCCCTGTGCGAGTTTGCCGAGTCGGTGATCAGGCGCCGCATCGAGCAGTTGCCGGAGGTGGCGATGGTGGATGTCACAGGGACGGCTTCACGGCAGGTGCAGATAATTCCCGACATGAGGATGATGGACGCCGCCGGCATAAGGCTTGAAGACCTCGAAGCAGCCATATCTTCAAACAACATCGAGCCGGGCAGCATGACCGTGCGCGATGGTTATTACGAATACAATATACGTTTCTCTTCTCTCCTCAGAACGGAGGAAGACGTCGAAAATATCTATATACGCAGGAACGGCCGCATCTTTCAGTTGAAAGACCTGGCCGAGGTGTCGGTTGTGCCTGTCAAAGAGACCGGCTATTCGCTTTCAAACGGTAAGCGGGCCGTCACGCTGGCTATCATCAAACAGTCGGAAGAGAACATGGATAAGATGAAGGCTTCGCTGGAAGAGGCGCTAGACTACTTCTCGGAGTCCTACCCTGATATAGAATTCAGCATCTCACGCAACCAGACGGATCTGCTGGACTATACGATCTCAAACCTGAAGCAGAACCTCACGCTTGGCTTTATCTTTATCTTCATCGTCGCCGTACTGTTCCTTGGCGATGTCAAGAGTCCGGCTATAATCGGGATTAGCATGATAGCGAGCCTTGTGGTATGCTTCCTGTTCTTCTACCTTTTCCACCTCTCGCTGAACATCATTTCGCTGGCCGGACTGATCCTTGCCCTCGGTATGATGATAGACAGCTCTATCGTGGTGACGGAGAATATCGCCCAGTACCGGGCTATGGGACATTCGCTGGAGGACGCCTGCGACAAGGGTACTGTCGAGGTGATCGGGCCTATGCTCAGTTCTACGCTCACGACGATCGTGGTATTTGTCCCCCTTGTATTCATGAGTGGTATAGCGGGCGCCATCTTCTATGACCAGGCGCTGGCTGTGGCTATCGGACTGATTATTTCCTACTTCACCGGGATCATGCTGCTGCCTGTACTGTATAAGATAGCTTCGCCCAGGGCCCCCTCCGCCACATCCCGTTCAGGGAAGGCAAGGGCGCGCGGAGAGTCTTTTTACACCTTAGGGGTAGACTTTGTCTTCCGCCATAAGGCTTCAAGCCTGGCCTGCCTCTTCCTGTCTGTCCCCCTTTGCGCCTACCTTTTCATGGAGATGCCCAAGAGCCGTATGCCAGCCATAGACCAGAACGAATTACTGACTTTCATCGACTGGAACGAGAGTATCCATCTGGACGAAAACCGCAACAGGGTAGAAGCCCTGTTCCGCGAAACAAGAGACGAGGGTATGGAATACACCGCTTACGTGGGCAGGCAGCAATTCCTGCTGAACAGGGAGCAGGAGCTTTCGCAATCGGAGGCGGAGCTGTACTTCAAGACGCCTGTGACTTCCGCAATAGCTCCCTTGCAGCAGAAGGTGGCCCAATGGCTTGAGGAACATTACCCCTCGGCAGTATTCACCTTCCAGCCGCCGGAGACGGTGTTTGAGAAACTGTTTGTCACCGGCGAGGCCGACATTGTCGCAGAGCTCTCGCCCCGCAACAGGAGCGAAGCCCCCGCCCCGGGAAGCATCCATGCAATAGAGGGCATGATGAAGGATGCGGCGGGTAATACGCCGGCCGGTATCCCTTTTGATAACCAGCTTACCATCTCCATCGACCGCGAGAAACTGCTATTATATAATGTAGACTACAATACCGTCTACCGCAGTCTGCGCACTGCCTTCAGGAAGAACGAGGCCGGCATGCTCCGCTCATACCAGCAATACCTTCCCATTGTAGTTGCCGCAGGCGAAGAGACAGTGGGCGAGATGGTGCGCAACACGCTTATACCCGACTCTGCCGGAAGGGTGGCTACGCCCCTCTCTGCTTTCCTGACGATCACGCCGGGCGAAGACCTCAAGACTATTACGGCCGGCAGGAACGGTGAGTATATACCTTTCCGCTTCTATGACGTCAAAGACGCCGAACGCCTGATGCAGGACGCACGCCGGGGCGTAGACCGCTTCACGGCCGGCGGAAGCGTGAGTGAGGTATGGGATATGGACTTTTCGGGAAGCTTCTTCTCTAACCGCAGGATGCTGAACGAACTGGCCGTTATCCTCGCCGTATCCCTCCTGCTGATGTACTTTATCCTTGCGGCGCAGTTTGAGAGCTTTGTCCAGCCGCTGATAGTGCTGCTGGAAATACCCATTGACGTGGCCGCCGCACTGCTCCTGCTCTGGGCCTGCGGACATACGCTCAACCTGATGAGCGCCATCGGCATTGTGGTTACATGTAGCGTCATAATAAACGACTCTATCCTCAAGCTTGATGCCATTAATATCCTGCGCAAAGAAGGGAAGCCGTTACTTGAAGCCATCCATGAAGCAGGCCGCCGCCGTCTGCGCCCTATCGTGATGACCTCGCTTACAAGCATCTTCGCTATGGCTCCGCTGCTCTTTTCGTTCGACATGGGCAGCGAACTGCAGAAACCCCTCTCCATTGCCATGATTGCCGCCATGATTGTCGGCACGGCTGTCAGCCTCTTTATCATACCCCTTGTTTACTGGGGGATATATCGAAAGAAATTATAAACGATGAACGATAAGATGAACCTTCGACTTTTGATTTTAAACCTTCAGCTTTGCTTCCTCTTCATCCCCTCCGCCGCCAAAGCGCAGGGACAGGCTGAGCTGACGCTGACGCTGGAGCAGGCCATCACGCTGGCCGCCGACAGTTCGCTGGAAGCCTTCAGGAGCAAAAACATGTACCTGGCGGGTTACTGGCAATACCGCACATACAGGGCCGGAAGGCTGCCGGGTGTATCGCTTAACCTCACGCCGGTGCAGTATTACCGCGATATTACGCGGCGGTACGATTCAAACGAAGACATAGACGTGTACCGCAAACAGCAGTCTTACTACGCCTACGGCGGCTTGCAGGTGGAGCAGAATCTGGACTGGCTGGGCGGCAGTTTCTTCGTGAACAGCAGCCTGGGGTACATGCGCAATTTCGGAGACAACGCCTACACGCAGTATACCTCCGTCCCGGTGCGCATCGGCTATACGCAGGAACTGATAGGATATAACCCCTTCAAATGGGAGCGCAAAATAGAACCGCTGAAGTATGAGAAGGCTAAGAAGGAGTTCATCTACAATATGGAGCAGATAAGCGAGCAGGTCACCGGGTACTTCTTCGACCTCGCTATGGCGCAGGTCGAATATGATATGGCGACCGATAACGTTGCCAGCACCGACACCCTTTACCGCGTAGGCGAAGAGCGTCAGAAGATAGCCTCCATAACCCAGGCCGACCTGCTCACCCTCCGCCTTGACGCCCTGAACGCCCGCAATAAGCTCCAGAACGCTACTATCGACCTCAAACGCGCCATGTTTGCACTGGCTTCGTATCTCAACTTTGACAAGAACACCGTCATCCGCCTTCGCCTGCCGGCGCATCCGCTGAAGCAGAGCCTGTCGGTGGACGAAGCCCTGGCCCACGCCCGTGAGAACAATCCCCGCTTCCTCGACCTCCGGCGTCAGATACTGGAAGCCGAACAGCAGGTAGACCGCACAAAGAGGGAGGCCATGTTTGACGCTTCCGTCTCAGCCAGCATAGGGTTCAACCAGGTGGCCAATACGCTGTCCGACGCTTACCGCAAGCCCCTCCAGCAGGACGTCGTCTCCGTCTCCATCTCCATACCCCTTGTAGACTGGGGCGTGCGCAAAGGCAGATACAATATCGCCCGCAATACGCTGAACGTGACGCAGACCTCGGCGCGTCAGGAAGAGGTATCGCTTGAGGAAGACCTTTTGATGACGGTGGGCGACTTCAACGTCCAGCAGCAGCTTGTAGGCAGCGCCGAGGAAGCCCTCTCGCTGGCGCAGATGGCTTATGCCGAGACAAAGCAGCGTTTCATCATCGGCAAGGCGGACATCAACAGCCTCACCCTCTCGCTCAACCGCCAGCAGGAGGCCGAGCGCAGCTACATACACGCCTTGCGGAGCCATAAGCTCAGCTATTACAAGATACGCAAACTGACGCTTTACGACTTTGACCTGAAGATACCTCTGTCACGTAAGTTCGACTATGAGTAGATTCTCCGTCATACTGGCTTTCATATGCACCGCTCTGGCAGGCATCGCCTTCATACCGCTCCTGCCTGTCAAGCTGGAGCCTTCCTATACGCTGCCCCGGCTGAGCGTAAGCTACAATATGCCAAACAACTCGTCGCGAGTCATAGAGATGGAAGTAACCTCGCGCCTCGAAGCCATGCTGTCGCGCATAAAAGGGATAAGGGAGATACGCTCTACGTCGGGTAACGGCTGGGGGCGTATATCTCTGGAGATAGACAAGCACGCCGATATCGATGTCGTGCGCTTCGAAGCCTCCACCATTATCCGCCAGAGCTGGCCGGCGATGCCGGATGGTATGACCTACCCCGTCCTCGAGATGAGCCGGCCCGACGATGAAGAGTCGCGCCCATTCATGAGCTACACCATCAACGCAGCTACCACCCCGATACTGATACAACGCTTTGCCGAGAACAACGTCAAGCCCCGCCTGGCCGGCATCGCAGGTATTTACCGGGTGGATATAACAGGGGCCACTCCTATGGAATGGCAGTTGGAGTACGACAGCCGCCAGATTGCCGCCCTGGGCATTACGATAGACGACATACGCAGGGCCATTGCCCTGAACTACAGCCGCGAGTTCCTCGGCATAGCGCAGGCCGACGAAGGGGGCGACTTCATACGCCTGGCGCTGGCGCCGGAGAGCGGGAGCGAAGGATTCGACCCTTCGCTTATCAGCGTCACAGCGGCCAATGGTACGGTGGTGCGCCTCGACCGCCTGCTGAAAGTCTCGCGACGTGAAGAGTCTCCTACCGGTTACTACCGTATCAACGGACTGAACTCCATTTACCTCTCCATACGCGCAGAGGAGTCGGCCAACCAGTTGGATCTCGCTTCGCGCGTCAACGAAGAGATGGAAGTCATACGCGCCTCACTCCCCGCCGGATACGAGATGCACATCAGCTACGACGCCACCCGCTTCATACGCGAAGAGCTTGAAAAGATATTCATCCGCACCATCCTTACCGTCATCATCCTCCTGCTCTTCATCCTCGTAATGACGCGCAACCTGCGCTACCTGGCGCTTATCGTATCGAGCCTCGCCATCAACATCTGCATATCTTTCATCTTCTACTACATGCTTGGTCTGGAGATGCAACTGTATTCACTTGCCGGCATGACTATCTCGCTCAGCCTGATAATAGACAACACCATTGTCATGTCCGACCATATCCGCAAACGCCATAACCGCGACGCATTCCTGCCCATACTTACGGCCACGCTCACCACCATCGGCGCCCTGTCGGTAGTCTTCTTCCTTGACGAACAGATACGCATCAACCTGCGCGACTTTGCCGTCGTGGTGATAGTCAACCTCGCCGTCTCACTCGCTGTAGCCCTCTTCTTCATCCCGGCCATGCAGAGGCCTGTCGTTCCGGGGGCGTCATCCCGCAGGGGCAGGCGGCTGCCCGCTCAGGTGAGAAGGGCCATACGCCGGTTACCGGTCTATTCGGGCTACGCCTATATCAGTCAGATGCGTTTCTTCATCCGGTGGAGAAAATCACTCTGCTCCCTTCTCATCCTTGCCTTCGGGCTTCCGGTGTTTATGCTTCCCGAAAAGATAAATATGAAAGCCGACCAGACCTACTCTCATCTTGATTCGCTCCTTATCTCCCGCTATAACCAGACGCTGGGCAGCACGGCCTATAAGGAAAAGATCAGGCCGGTGGTCGATAAAGCCCTCGGCGGCGCGCTCCGCCTGTTCGTCCAGAAAGTATATGAAGGAAGTTACATGACCCGCCGTGAAGAAATGGCGCTTATCGTAACCGCTTCGATGCCCAACGGCGTCACCCTGCCGCAGATGAATAACCTTATCGGGCGCATGGAGTCTTACCTTAGCGCGTATACGGGAGAGATACGGCAGTTTCAGACCAGCATCTTTAACGCCCGGCAGGCGCGTATAGATATTTTCTTCACCAAAGAGTCTGAGCGTAGCGCCTTCCCCTACACTCTCAAGAGCAACATCATCAGTAAGGCTCTTGAACTGGGCGGAGGCAGTTGGAGCGTCTACGGCCTGCCCGACCAGGGCTTCAACAACGACGTGCGCGAATCGGCGGGCAACTATCGTATCGAGGTTCTTGGTTACAATTACGACGAACTCTACCGTCATGCCGAAACGCTTCGCGACTCCCTCCTCAATTACCGCCGCATAAATGAGGTGCTTATCAGCTACGAGTTCTCTTACTACAAGGACGACTACCGCGAGTTTTCGTTCAACCTCGACAAGCGCCGGCTGGCTGAGAAAAACATCCTGCCCGTTGAACTGTTCGCCTCTCTCCGCCCGGTATTCGCCCGCGACGTCCCGGTCGGCAGCATCGTTGTGGATAATGAATCCGAACGCCTCCGGCTCGGTTCGCGGCAATCGTCCGAATACGATGTATGGAGCCTGCTCTATGTCCCCGAACTGTCGGCCGCACCCTACAAGATCAGCGAACTGGCCGAAGTCGGCAAGGAGCTTATGCCTCAGAACGTCGCCAAGATAGACCAGCAATACCGCCTCTGCCTCCAGTACGAATATATCGGGGCCTCCAATCAGGGGAACCGTATACAGGAGCGCGTGGTCGAGGCCTTCAACGCCTCGCTCCCGCCGGGGTACAGCGCAAGGGTCGACAACCGGGGTTTTTACTACTGGACGAGCAAAGACAACCGCCAGTACCTGTTGCTGCTCATCATCGTTGTCATCATATACTTTACGGCCGGGATACTATTCAACTCACTGCGCCAGCCGCTTGCCATCATTTTCGTCATACCCATCTCCTACATAGGGGTCTTCCTCACGTTCTACTGGTTTAAGCTGAACTTCGACCAGGGGGGATTCGCCTCCTTCGTCATCCTGTGCGGCATCACCATCAACGCAAGTATTTACATACTTAACGAGTACAACAAAGTGCGCGAACGCCGTCCGCTAATGCCGCCATACCGCGCCTACCTCAAGGCATGGAACGCCAAGATAGGCCCCATCTTTCTCACCATCGTCTCATCCATACTGGGCTTCCTTCCCTTTATGGTTGGGGGAGGCCGCAGGGAAGCCTTCTGGTTTCCGCTGGCCGCCGGCGTCATAGGAGGCCTCCTGATGTCCCTTGCAGGCATCTTCCTTTACCTTCCGGTCTTCACTATCCGCCGACGCGAGGTCAGGTAAGGCTCTGCGTGAAGAGCTCACACTCTACTGTATTAGATTCTCACAGTTATGCCTGTTAGCCGTTCACAGTTATGCCTGTTAGCCGTTCACAGTTATGCCTGTTAGCCGTTCACAGTTATGCCTGTTAGCCGTTCACAGCTATGCCTGTTAGCCGTTCACAGCTATGCCTGTTAGCCGTTCACAGTTATGCCTGTTAGCCGTTCACAGCTATGCCTGTTAGCCGTTCACAGTTATACCTGTTAGCCGTTCACAGCTATGCCTGTTAGCCGTTCACAGCTATGCCTGTTAGTCGTTCACAGCTATGCCTGTTAGCCATTCACAGCTATGCCTGTTAGCCGTTCACAGCTATGCTTGTTAGCTGTTCACAGTTATGCCTGTTAGCCGTTCACAGCTATGCTTGTTAGTACTTCACAAGTATGCTTGTTGATTCCCCACAAGGAACCTTGTTGGCTCTCCAACCTGAGTTTCCGGAGATAAGGCGGCGCTCCTGTAAAACGACCAATACGCTTGAGTGAGGGTTTCCGGTGTGTGCCGACGCCCCAGGCCTTATTGATATGGCGTAAGCACACACCGAAAACCCTCACCCGGACGGCGTCACGGGCGCGTTTTACAGAGGTGCATCAGGCTATGCAAAGAGCGATGCCGGTTTTTCTTACCTCGAATTCAGATTCTTAAATGCGTCTGCCCTGTTTGTAAAACGAGTCTGCGGCTCTCCGTAATAAATATCAACTATATTTGCATCCGTATTCAACGGAGCTTAGTCATTTAACTATTAGAATAAAGAGAATTATGAATGATCGTGTAAATCACTTAAAAACAGAGACCATGAGAAAGTCAACCGGTTTATTTATCATCCTTTTGCTGCTGTCTGCCTGCGGCAGCGTCCCCCTGACCGGCAGGAAACAAGTCATGCTGGTATCCGATCAGGAAGTACTGTCGAGCAGCCTCACACAGTACAACAACTTCCTGAAAGAAGCGGCCATTTCAACCGACAAAGCCCAGACTGATAAAGTACTGAGGGTAGGCAGGAACATCGCCGCCGCAACCGAAGCCTACCTTCGCAACAACGGTCTGGAAGCCGAATTGAAAAACTTCGCCTGGGAGTTTAACTACGTCAAAAGCAACGAAGCCAACGCCTTCTGCATGCCGGGCGGGAAGATCGTGGTATACGAAGGCATCATGCCCTTTGCCCCTGCCGACGCAGAGCTTGCGGCTGTACTTGGGCACGAAGTGGCGCATGCCGTGGCCAGACATGCCAGCGAGCGCATGAGCCAGCAAATGCTGGCCCAGTATGGCGGACTTGTACTGGAGCAGGCCGTCAGCGGAACGTCATCATCCACGCAGACTATCGCAAATACGGTTTACGGACTGGGTGCGCAGTATGGCCTGATGCTCCCATACTCACGCAGGCATGAGTACGAGGCCGACCATATGGGACTTATCTTCATGGCTATGGCCGGGTATGACCCTCGCGCCGCTATCAGCTTCTGGACTAAGATGTCGCAGGGCAAAACCGCCTCTGTCCCTGAGTTTATGAGCACGCATCCAAGCGATGCCAACCGGATTGCAGAATTGCAGAAATACCTGCCGGACGCCCTGAAATACTACAGGCGCTAAACCGCCCGGTGCGGTATAATAATTACCTTTGCCACTTCAGAAATCTAAAAACAGAATAATTATCAATGCATTATGTTGACTCTAAAAGTAATTACAGAGAACAGGGATGAAGTTGTAAGCCGGCTGGCTAAAAAACATTTCGACGCCGGCGAACTGATCGACCGGATCATAGAAACAGATAAGACAAGGCGTGAGTCGCAGCAACAGCTTGACGCCGGCCTGGCCGAAGTGAACCGTATATCTAAAAGCATCGGAGCGCTGATGAAAGAGACCGGGAAAGCAGGGGCCGACGCGGCACGCATGCAGGTGGCAGAGATAAAAGAGACTATTAAAAAACTGGAGGAAGCAAAGGATGCGTCTGAAAAGCAAATACACGAGCTTCTGGTTATGATACCCAACCTGCCGCATGAGTCTGTGCCTGAGGGCGCCGGGGCCGCCGGGAACGTGGTCGAACGGCAGGGCGGCGTAATCCCGGTGCTTGATGCCGGCGCTATGCCGCATTGGGATCTGGCAAAGAAATATGACCTGATAGACTTTGAGGTGGGAGTGAAGATAACCGGAGCCGGCTTCCCCGTTTATAAAGGATACGGCTGCCGCCTTCAGCGGGCCCTGGTCAATTTCTTCCTCGATAGCGCCCGCGAAGCCGGCTACATGGAGATACAGCCTCCGTACGTGGTAAACGCCGATTCGGGATACGGAACCGGAAATTTGCCCGATAAGGAGGGACAGATGTATTACGCCGCCCAGGACAACCTTTACCTGATCCCGACGGCCGAAGTGCCGGTCACGAACATCTACCGCGATGTGATACTTAATGACCGGGATCTGCCGGTCATGAACGTGGCTTACTCCGCCTGTTTCCGTCGCGAAGCCGGTTCCTACGGCAAGGATGTGCGCGGACTTAACCGCCTGCACCAGTTCGACAAGGTCGAGATTGTCCGGATCGACAAGCCCGAACATTCCTACCAGTCGCTAAAGGAGATGGTCGGCTACGTGCAGTCGCTGGTAGATAAACTGGAACTGCCCTGGCGCATACTCCGCCTGTGTGGCGGAGACATGAGTTTCACATCCGCCCTTACGTTTGATTTCGAAGTATATTCGGCTGCGCAGCAACGCTGGCTGGAAGTCAGCTCCGTCTCCAACTTCGAGAGTTTCCAGGCCAACCGGCTGAAATGCCGTTACCGTGATGAGAACAAAAAGACTTGTTTATGCCATACGCTGAACGGGAGTGCGCTGGCGCTTCCCCGCATCATGGCAGCCCTGCTTGAAAACAACCAGTCGCCCGAAGGCATACGTATTCCGAAGGCTTTAACGCCCTATACGGGGTTCGACCGCATTGGCGTGTGATGATGACAGCATTCCGCATGCTGCAGATATATCTTCGCCTCTCGAAAGGCGGATCGTACATACGATGCCGCGCATATTGAGGGCGTCGCGGAATGCTTCCATCTTTTTCATATCTACGCATGCCAGAGGAGTATCGGGTATGGCGTGGTATCGGATAAGGTTCACCCGGCAGGGTATCCCTTTCAGTAATGCGGCCAGCGCGGTGGCATGACTGGGACTGTCATTGAAATCTTTGAAAACGATGTATTCGAACGATAGCCGCCTCTGGTGACTGAAGTCGTATTGTTTGACCAGTTCGATAACTTTGTATACCGGGAAAGCCTTTTCGACAGGCATGATGGAAAAACGCTCCTTAGTATTTGATGCATGAAGGCTGACTGCCAGATTGCAGGAGCTTTCGTCGAGGAAGCGCTTCAGCCCTTTGGCTCCTACCGTAGAAACAGTTATCCGCTTCGGGCTCCAGGCGTATCCGTACGACCGGGTCAGTATATTGAGGGCCTTCAACACCTCGTTGGTGTTGTCAAACGGCTCGCCCATTCCCATAAACACAATATTGGTAATCGTTTCGGCTTCCGGGATAGATTGTATCTGATTGATTATTTCGCCGGCTGTAAGGTTGGCCGTGAATCCCTGCCTCCCGGTCATACAGAACAGGCAACTCATTTTGCATCCGGCCTGTGAAGACACGCATAAGGTATTACGCTCGCCGGAAGGGATATAAACAGCTTCCACAAAAGAGCCGGAAGCGCGGAAAATGTATTTGATGGTTCCATCGGCCGATTTGACGGAATCGGCCGGAGGTGTAAGCCCCATTTCAAAATGCTCATCCAGGTAAGTGCGCCTGGCTGCGGGCAGGTTAGTCATATCGTGGACGGAGGTCACCTTTTTCTTATACAGCCAGTCGGCTATCTGTTGGGCGGAATAGGAGGGAAGTCCTGCTTCTCCGGCTACACTTCCAAGTTCTTCCAGCGTCATTCCCAGTAATTGTCTTTTTTTATTCATGTGTATCAATCGCTATAATGTGTGGCGCAAAGGTAAAAAAAGAAGCTGTCCGAAATTTTGCTTCCGGACAGCTCCGCTATAATATTACAAATATCTGTTGATCGTGGGAATTAATAGAAGCGAATACGGTTATCGGTTATTTTCGCATGGTTCACCAGCGACTGTACTGCCATATATCCGTAGCGGTAGGGATAAGAAGATTCGATATCGCGTATTTCTACTGCTTCGTCGTATTCGCGGTCGTTCGTTTCCTTGTTAACGACCTGAAACACATAGACGCCATTGTTGCCAATTACGGGTTCGCTCAGACTGCCTGTTCCTGTCAGTGAAATCATGGCGTTCAGCTTTGGTTCCAGACCAATGCCTGTGATCCGCGCGGTATTGAAACTTACAAACCTGACCGAGTCTACCGTAGCTCCCATTGCCTGGGCATAAGCGTCAAGCGATGTCAGATTCCTGGCTTTCAGGTCTTCTGCGATTTGTTTGCCTTTCTTTTCAGCCACAAGTTCAGATTTCAAAACCGGCTCTACGGATGCCAGCGACCGATAACCTTCGCGGACGGTTCCCTGATGGGCGGCTATCACGAAATGTTTGTTGTCGCAGTCGAATATCTCTGATATATCGCCTCTGCTGTGTTCAAACGCCCAGCGTATCACCTGACGCGACTGAGGTATTGAACCAAGTATCTGGTCGGAAGCCGTTACCGATACATTAGACAGTAAGTTGTAACCGGCTTCCTGAGCTGTGGCATCTAATTTGTCTACATCCTGATTGTTGGATATATACTGGTTGAGCGCATTATAAAGGTTGCTGTAAGTCTTTGAGCTTGGGGTTACGGTAATGTCTATATCGGCGATCTTGTATTTGTTGACGCTGGCTGTTTTTTCTGTGACTTTGAACAGCATGACGACCTGTGTGGATTTGAATATGCTCACCTCATTCAGGCGGGCGGCGAAGAGTTCTGTCTTAAAATCCTCGTCCAGAGCGCTCAATGCAGCAGCTTCCGTAATCCATCCTACCTCGCCGCCGTTCGCTGATGAAGACTGATCTACGGAATGGGTCAATGCAAGTTCGGCAAAGTCGCCGCCTTTACTCAGCACATCCATCAGGCTGTCAGCCTTGGCTGTTTCCGTTGGTTGCAGCATGATGATATGCAGTCTCACTGAATCGGGCGCACTGGTTTTGTCCACCAGTTTAAACATCCTGTACTTATTGTTTACGTTTTCAAAGATAGGTCCGTATACATCTCCTACGGCAGCAGTTGTGACAAACTGCTTCTGTTCGGGATCCAGTCCCGCTTCGGAGAAGAAAGCGTTTATATATGGCACTTCCGAATTATCATTAACCAGGTCTCTCACATCGTCAGACGCCGCCAGTTCTTCTCTCAACTGCTCTATCTGGCTGCTTGCCATGTCAAAATCTTCCTGGCTGGGAACTATGTCAACATCAATATATTTTATCACTTTTGCTTCCGGTTGTTTGTAAAGTTCTTTCCGTTGGTTGTATAGTTTTTCTACTTCAGCTTTTCCAACATTGATCACAGAGTCGGGTATCGTTGAATATGATTGCATGGCATATACTATATCTGCGCTTTCGGCGGCAGCATTGAAGGCATCTTTTGCGTCCAGCGTGTTTGCAGCGATAGTCTTTCCCAGCAGGGCGGTATATTTTTGTTCCATGCGCTGCATCTTAATGTTCTTCTCCCAGAAAATCCAGAGTTTCTTATACTGTAGTAGCTGGGCCTGATATTCCTGAGGGGATGTGGCTATAAAATCATCGTCGATCTGCTTCAGGAAATTAAGGAAGAATGTTTTATCAAACGCGCCGGTTTCGGGATTGTGAAACATTTGGTTTTGTAAAAGTGCGGTAGAGATGTTCTCGCCCTGTACCATATCAAACAACTCTTCGGGACTTACCGACATCCCCAATTCATCTAATTCGCCATTTAGCACAATTTCATGTACCATGCTGTCGAAAATGGACTGGCGTATACGGGTCATATCTTCTTCCTGCAGGTTGTTCAGGCCGGTTTGCATTTTATACACATCGGTCATATCTTCTATCCGTTTCTGATACTCCTGTATAGTGATTGTAGTACCATTGACATCTGCAATCTTTTCCTGATGTTGTTTGAAATACGTAGAACCTGAGTTCAAAAAGTCACCAATGATAAAAGCGAACAAAGCCAAACCCACCACGATTACTAATAATCCTGCTTTGCTCCTGATCTTTTCAAGCGTAGCCATGTATCTTTTCTGTTTATAAATTTATATTGTTGTTTTTAAGCGCACGAAGATAAGAAAAAAAGGACGTACCGCATCTTTTCCTATTTCTTTTTCACAGATCACGCATCTTGTCCAGCTTCTTTTTCCACATTCGTGGTGTCGGCCGGCATTTCATTCATGGGAAATATACCAGTGGTATTGAATATTTTATATTCCGTCATGGATTGATTCGATTCGAAGCCTACTCCGGTTATTACCTTATCCTGTTGCTCTATGCGTATATATTGGTCTGAGTATATCCTTTGTGATTTCTGGTCCCAGAAAATCAGAGACGTAGTGAAATATTCGTTATCTAAACTTTGCATTTCCACGTTCCCTACCCCTTTCCATAGTTCCTGTTTTTCGTAATAATAGGCAGTATCTGCTTTTATGCTTGCTTTTACCTGAAAGAGTGTGTCGAATTGTTCCAGGTAAATGCCTTCCGGGAAATACCAGTATGGGTCATTCGCTTTTCCAAATACTAACCATTCTTTGGCGTTAGCCCGGTAGCGCGTGATACCCGAGTCAGACACTAAGGTTGACACATTTGTTGTTTTCATGGTATAGGTTTGTTCCGGGTCGAATGCAACTTCGACGGTTTCCTGCCGGCCTCCGGAACAAGAGCCGGAAAGTAGAAGAGACATGACAACTATCGCACGGATAGTTGTCATGTCTCTATTCATTATTTTATTTCCAGTGACTTCTTTCATCTGTTTACCGGATGGTTGTACGCTCGCCAATCCACCCGCCAATGGTGATCGACTTGCCTTTTTCCAGGTCGGGGTGCATGAAAATCTCTTCGGTTGATGGATAATAAGAACGGTACGTATTGATCAGCCTGGCTGCTTCTTCCGCCGCATTGGGGTCTATCTGCCTGGCTCTTTCAAATTTATCGGTAGCAGCATAGAAAACAGTCTTCCTCAATACCGGATCGTCGGGATAAATGCTGTTGGCCGTAGCTGCATACATTTTTCCTATGAGCAGATAAGGGCTCCCGTAGTTGGGATTGGTCTCAATAGCCTTCAGACAATATTGCCTTGCCCGGGAATTGTTATTTTGTTCAAATGACAAAACACCAATCAGATAGTAATCTTCTGCCTTTACGGTATTATCTGTTTCCATATTTGCTGCCTCTTCAAATAAAGATATAGCTCTACTGTAATCTTTGTCACGGACGGCTTTTTTTGCAAGTCCCATAGCCGATTCAGAGGTCGGTTCAAGTTTGTGTGCATATTCGGCGGCAGCGAAATAAGCGTTAATTTCGTTGCAACGCATTCTTCTAAGCAGAGTTATTGATTCTTTCAGGTAAGCGAGATTGTCTTTGTTCTGTTCCACCTTGTCGGCATATAGACTTTGAAGTGTTTCACAGTCAGCAGCACCACTATTGGCAAAGCCATTGTCTAATCCACTTTTAATGGCTTGGAGGTTTGCCAGATCTCTATCGGTTGCCATCCCTATTTGAGCGTCCAGTGCGGCTGATGATTTAAGATAATCTTGGATATAAGTTTCCTTGTGGGAAGGATCGGTCAACAACAATTGGTTGGAAGCAAACATATAATATGAGATTGCTGTTATGTCTGTGTTGTCTCCATATTCGTCAATTACCTCTTTCAACCAGCCGTATAAGAGTTTGTTGTCGGCGTTTTCACCCATTCGCTGAACGTAATCCTGTGCCTTACGACCGATAATCCAGTCCTTTTCATACCTGGGTTCTTTTCCGAAATATTTGACACGCTTATCGTAAACGCCCATAAGGTCATTGATCAGAGCGGCTTTTTTTGCAGGATCAGTTTCGTTATCAATCTGCCAGCCAACAATACGAACTCCATAGAGATAGATGTCCTTTGTAGCTCCCGGGCATTCATTATATGCTATTTCCCAAAACTCAAGAGCATCTTTGAAATTTCCATTTTTTGCATAAGGTGTAAAAAGACTGATATTCGTAATACAGCGGAGACTATCCTCGCCTGAACCAAATGGGGTGCCATTATCTACCCCTTTTTGTGCGTATACGCCGGATGTTCCTATTATGCATCCAGCGGCAAGTAAAAACACTTTGATTTTCATAATTTATTATTCTTTTTAATTTACAACCAAGATAAATTTATTCAACCTTGAACTTGAAGAACCATCGTTCATTAAATGTGTAGTTTACTGTAAAGCGGAAGTATTGTTCATCAATCAACGTGCTTACTTCCGGTTTTATCTTTACATATTCAAATGACAAATTCAAAAACGAACGGTTGTCAATCAATGGCAGGCCAAATCCAACACTCGCGCCGTATTCGTTATAGCTTTTGTTATTTATCTGCAGATAGGAGTTACTATAATGAAGTCCTGCACGGTATCTTACTCTGCTGAGAAAGGCTCTTTCCTGATAATCAGGAATAAATTCCGCACCGGCTGCTATACGTATCCTGTTTTTAAATTGACCCTTTTCGTCAATGTACTTAACCTGCGCCCATGTCTCATACAACAAGTCAGCGGCCAAAGTTAGTTTATTTTGCTTAACATATGAAACGCCCAGTCCAAAAGAGTGAGGTAGTCCGAATACCTGATTCGACACTTGTATCGTATCAAGTGTATTTCCATTCATGATTATGTCTGAAGACGTAGCATTTAACTCTTTTGCCGGCGAAAACGCCAAACCTGAAACGATATACTCGCTTGCACTTATCTGGTGCATGTATTGGGCACCGAAATCAAGTTTTATGTCATTTACCCGAAGTTCTTGGTTTCTGCCGGATTGGCTGGTCGTCGTCGTACCTAATGTCAATATTTGATTATGTAAAATGCGCCCGAACAAATATCCCGCATTTAAGCCAACCGAAAGACGTTTTTTCCATACATCCACAGACAATCCGGCATATACTTCGTTTAATCCTCCTTTGCCCGTAAAACGTTCTATATAGTAAACACCTTCGGGGGAAGTCTGTGCTGAGCCGAAATCATAACCTACGTATGAATATGGTAAAACTCCGGCGCTGACAGCTATCCTGCGACTGATAGGAAACTGCATGGCGGCATACTCCAGATTACCGTTCCAATGTTTCTCATTGTTTATTCCATCATTAAACCACGACATTTGTCCGGCTATTCCAAAATCAAAAATGAATGTAAGTGAATCTATGCTAGTATAAGAAGCCGGATTCATTGGATTTATCTGCTTGTCGGAACGTATTCCAAAACCAAGGCCACCCATAGCCCGCCCTGCCCCGAAAGAACGATCGGCTAATTCGCCATAGCCATATCGTGTATAAGGTGAATTTGTATTGTTCTGCGCCAGCATTGTCAACGGGATAATGATGAGAATACTAACAGCTACTACTCTTTTAATTTTCAACATTGTACTCTAATATTCTATTTAATCCAGTTAACACTAAATTAATGTCTGCAAAGATGGTATTTTTTAGTCGTCTTTCAAAATAAAACGAATGACCCCCAGTTAAAAAAACCAAAAGGTTAGAGTACTTTTGGCGCAAATCCTCTATACAGCCATCCATTTCATACACAATGCCGTTTACAACTCCCGCCTGAATAGCTGTTTTCGTGCTGTATCCTATTTGCGGAATGTCTTCTTCTTCCTGTATAAGCGGAAGTTCTGAGGTGTAGTTGTTAAGTGCTCTGAAACGTGTAGTCATGCCTGGAGAGATATTACCTCCTATATAGACGCCCGTCGCTTCTATCAATTCGTATGTTATGGCCGTACCTACGTCTATTACTAATATATTTTCCCGGGGTTTGAGATAGTTGGCGCCGACGACGGCTGCTAAACGATCTTTCCCAAGTGTCTGAGGCGTTTGGTAATTTATGTCAACTGGCACGGGCGTTGTTTCATCGAAAAATATAAAATACGGTAACAGACTATTAAGAAAAGCAAACATTTCGACATCATGTTTGATGACCGTTGACATGATACCCTGGCACAAATTGTATTTCTCGAAAAAAGGCTTCACAATACAAGGGTTGAAATCTTTGTATACCTGCGAAGTTTCCATACACCCTTTATTATTGTATATAGCAACTTTAGTAGCCGTATTACCCTGTTCGATAATAAGATTCACCTCATTATGATGTTAGACTTTATGTGTCTGGCCGAATTATTTTGCATAACTGACGGCACGTGTTTCACGTATAACTGTGATTTTTACCTGTCCGGGATAAGTCATCTCGTCCTGAATTTTTTTTGCTATTTCATTTGACAGGTTTTCGGTAGCTTTGTCGTCTATCTTATCGGCTCCTACAATAACCCTAAGCTCTCTCCCGGCCTGGATGGCATATGTCTTCAATACTCCAGGATATGCCAATGCAAGTTGCTCAAGGTCGTTCAGTCGTTTTATATAGGCCTCCACGATTTCGCGACGTGCGCCGGGACGCGCGCCCGATATGGCGTCACAGACCTGAACAATCGGAGCGAGAAGTGTTTGCATTTCCGTTTCGTCGTGATGAGCGCCTACTGCGTTGCAAATATCCGGCTTTTCCTTATATTTCTCGCATAGCTTCATCCCCAGGATGGCGTGGGGCAGTTCCGGTTCGTCATCAGGTACTTTGCCGATGTCATGCAGTAGGCCGGCACGTTTGGCTTTCTTGGGATTCAATCCTAATTCCGAAGCCATTACTGCGCATAGGTTGGCCGTTTCGCGAGCATGTTGAAGGAGGTTTTGTCCATAAGAAGACCGATACTTCATTTTCCCAATAAGTCGAATCAATTCAGGATGCAATCCATGCACGCCCAGATCAATAACCGTGCGCTTGCCGGTTTCTATCACTTCTTCTTCCACTTGTTTGCGTACTTTAGCAACAATTTCTTCGATACGCGCAGGGTGGATACGTCCGTCTTGTACTAATTGATGCAGGGCTAAGCGGGCGACTTCCCTGCGTACCGGATCGAATCCTGATAAAACGATAGCTTCAGGCGTATCGTCAACTACAATTTCTATGCCGGTAGCGGCCTCCAGTGCGCGGATATTACGCCCTTCACGTCCGATGATGCGACCTTTTATCTCATCAGATTCGATATGGAATACGGTAATGGAGTTCTCGATAGCTGTCTCTGTTGCCACTCGTTGAATCGACTGTATAACGATCTTCTTGGCTTCCTTACCGGCGGTCATCTTTGCTTCTTCCACGATTTCATTCACGTAGGAAGTTGCTTGTGATTTGGCCTCTTCTTTTAGAGATTCGATCAAGCGTTCCTTCGCTTCTTCTGCCGACAGCCCGGATAGTATTTCGAGCTGTTCTACCTCTTTCAGGTGAAGCTTGTCTAGTTCCTGTTTCTTTTTTTCCAGCAATTCAAACTGTGTTGCGAGGTTTTCCTTCACTGCGTCTAATTCGCTGTTTTTTCGTTGAAGCTCTTCTTGCCGTTGGGAGATAGACAGTTCTTTCTGTTTCAGTTTGGCTTCTACCGATTGTATTTTTGAGTTACGAGCCGAGACTTGTTTTTCTAAATCTGATTTCAGATGAAGGAATTTTTCTTTTACTTCGAGCAGTTTGTTCTTTTTGATCACTTCCGCTTCTTTTTCCGCCCCTTTGAGGATGTTTTCATACTTTGTCTTGAAAACGAAGCGTATTAAAATCCACGTTGCCGTCCCTCCAACAAGGAAGGTTGCGGCTGATATGCTTATATACACTATTTCCATATTTAACATCAATTTTTATTTGTTCGTTATTTACGCAAAAAAACACTCACTTTACACCCTGGGAACAGAGTATAATAGTAGTGCGGAATCTCCTTTTATAGAATCAAACGGCTACTTGTTGTATTCCATATATGTTTCCAACAGGTTGGTCATTTGCTGTATCTTTTCTATAAAAGGCATGGTGTCATTTCTTTCTTCCCATTGTAAATTTTCCATTGACAACTGAAGAGCTACCATAGCTAACCAATCAATACTCCCTTCTGCGTATTTAGGGTCATTATTCGCAGATTTCGGATATTTTTTCTGGTATCTTCCTAATGCGGCTTTTATTTGTTTGGCCGCCTTACGCGCCAACTCTTCCTGATCCCGATTAATCTGAAGACCATACATCTTGTCAGCTATTTCTATATGTATGAGAAACTTGTTATCGCCCATCACGTTTATTTGCTTAATAAGGCAATGCACGAATCTACTTCCCGCACTAATTTCGACAGCCTCTTCTTTGCGCTCTTTACTTCCTGTTCGCTTGCGGAAACAATCCGCGCAGTGAGCATGCTGTCGCATTTGGCATTCAATTCGTTAATCGTTTGCGTTGCCTGCCCCAGTTCTTTGTCTTTTGACTCCAAAGAGCATGTGAGTTCGTTTATTTTCTGTTTCTGCCGATTACAAATATCCAGTAAGTCGCGAACCCTAACTTCAAAAACAGCTAACAATCTTTTCTGATCATCGGTCATTTCATGCCAAATTCTCCGCAAAAGTAGCTTTTTGATTCGAATACAACAACTCTGGTCTTAAATTATTTAATATTGAATTAATCATATATTCTTGCGGCAAGACTTAATCATAATTGTTAGCGCCGCTTTAGATGCTACGGGTAATTTCTGCTGATTATATGACAAATATGCTGATCATTTCAAAATTTGACCTACTTTTGCTTCCTAGCAAACGATAGGTTTTATATTCCGACTCATTACTATCCGTTTGTTTTTTTAATAATAACCAGTATAAAGTTCAAAAAAGAAAAGAAGATGAAAAAGTTCATTTTATTGTTTGCCGTCTCTTTGTTTCTGGTGGCAGGCAGCGCTATCGCAGAAGAGGGACATGGAAACCTGAAAGTAGGAGGTGTATGTGAGATGTGTAAAACGCGCATCGAAAAAGCAGCCAAAAGCGTTGAAGGCGTCGCCACGGCTGTCTGGAATACAGAAAGCCAACAACTGCATATCCATTTTGACACAGGAAAGACAAACCTTGAAACCATCAGCAAAGCCATAGCCAAATCAGGTCATGACACAGACAAAGACAAGGCCGACGCGAAAACCTACAACGCTTTGCCCAATTGCTGCAAGTACAGGAAATGATGGAACAATTACCCTTGCTTATTCTTTTACTATATGCGCTGTACGAAGGACTTATCCATGCTTTTGAGGCAGATCATATACTGGCCGTAACCAATATCGTCTCGCAGCGCAGCCGGATTTCACCCGCACTTAAAGACGGTGTTTTCTGGGGACTTGGACATACTTCTACGATTTTCCTGATAGGGGTCATCATGATATTATTTAAGGTAGGTATTCCTGAAGGCTCATTTTCATACTTCGAAGCGGCTGTCGGACTGATGCTGATTCTGGTAGCCTCTTACCGCCTATACATTTTTATCAGGGATGAGAGAATCGTGGTTCATACGCACAAACACGAGCATGAAGGGGCCAACGAACAGCCTCATATTCATGTGCGTATAAAGGGAGAAAATCTGCACAAAACCTCTTACGGCATCGGCATAGTACATGGACTGGCAGGTAGCGGAGCTCTGGTGGTGCTGGTTATGACGCAGATCGACACGGTATGGAACAGCCTCCTGTATCTGTTGATTTTCGGTATCGGATCAATAGCCGGGATGACCCTTGTGGCAGGCGTATTCAGCATACCCTTTTCAAAAAAGCTGATTAACTCGAAAGCCTTGCGAACGTCGCTCGTTCTGCTATCCTCTGTGCTATGCTTTGCTTACGGATGTTACGTGATATACAAGAACCTGTTTGCCTGATATGAATAAGCTGGAGGAACTTAGGACTAAAATAGCCGCTTACGAAAGTCTGTGCGTAGCATATTCCGGCGGGGTGGATTCGTCCTTTTTAATGCATGTAGCGCATGAAACGCTTCAGGATAAAGCTCTGGCCGTGCTGATAGATTCGCCCGTGCTGGCACGCCGCGACAAAGATGCTGCCATAGAGATGCTGACGCGCCTCGGCGCGAGGTATGAGGTGGTGGCTGAAGACCCCTTCGCCTCGGCTGACTTTGCGGCTAACAGCAAGATGCGCTGTTATTTTTGCAAGAAGAATAATTACACGCTGATAATGGATGTATCCAGGCGAAACGGGATACGCTACGTGGCCGACGGACAGAACGCCGATGACGCTCTGTCGGAGCACCGCCCCGGCATGAAAGCCGGAAAAGAGATGGGAGTGCTTAGTCCGCTTGCCGAATGCGGCCTGACAAAGGACGATATCCGCAAGTACAGCAAACTCCTGGGCGTAGCCACATGGGATAAGCCAGCCAACGCCTGCTTATCGTCAAGAATCCCCTACGGCTCGGCCATTACGGCTGAGAAACTAGCCGTAGTGGAAGCTGCCGAAGAAGTTTTGCGTGAAAGAGGCATCGAGGGCTGCCGGGTGCGCTGGCATGGGCCGGTTGCGCGTATCGAAGCCCCCCGCGAACACTTTGACGCGATAGTACGCACACAGGAAATTACGGAGAAGATCAAATCGTTAGGATTCAAATACATTACTCTCGACCTGGAAGGGTTCCGTAGCGGGAGCATGAACTGACAAGTATTATGGATGTTAGAAAACTGCTGGAAGACGTGAAAACGGGAGCCGTGACTGTTGACGATGCGGCTGGTAAACTCAAGACAATGCCTTTCGACGACCTCGGCTACGCGGTGATAGACCACCACCGCCGATTACGTAACGGGTGCCCTGAAGTGATCTATTGCGCCGGGAAGACAATTGCGCAGGTTGAAGGTATCGTAAAAAACATGTTGGAGACAGGACAAAGCAACGTGCTTGCCACACGGGCTACTGAAGAGATGGCGCAGGCTGTGAGCAGGCTGTATCCTGAGACCGAATGGAACCCGTCGGCCCGCACCATCGTTGTTCGCAGACAGTTGGCAGAGATAAGCGGATCAGGAACTATCCTTGTCGTAACGGCCGGGACGTCAGACCTCCCCGTTGCCGACGAGGCGGTGGTGACGGCCGAATTCCTCGGCAACAAAGTCGCACGCCTCTCAGACGTGGGCGTAGCCGGCCTCCACCGCCTTCTGGCGCGGCTCGACGTAATCACCTCGGCAAACGTTATCATTGTCATTGCAGGAATGGAGGGCGCCCTGGCGAGCGTCGTGGGCGGACTGACCGACAGACCCGTTATAGCCGTGCCCACAAGCGTGGGCTATGGCGCCAGTTTCGGCGGAGTGTCGGCCCTGCTGGCCATGCTCAATTCCTGCGCAAACGGCGTGTCGGTGGTCAATATCGACAACGGCTTCGGAGCCGCCTATATAGCCAGCAGCATTAACAGGATAAAGCAGGAAAACAAGCCATCGGGAGAAGAATGAAAAACGACAATTGTTTCAACAGGCTGTTTGTATTATTACTGATCACGCTAACCTTCTGCGCCGGGCTATACGGATTGCCGGGAACGATATTCGAACACAAGATAAAGTCTGTGGATATATTCGCAGATATTCGCACCAGAGACAACGCCACACCCACAACCCTGGATTCACTGCGTATACAGCTGGAAAGCAACGAGGCGCCGGAACTGTCCCTCACGGAGGGAGTTCCGGAAGCGCCGTCGTCAACAGCTATCGACTCGATGGCCCTTTCTGCCTCGCTACGCGATTCTATCAGCCGGGTCATGAACGCCGCCAGAGGCATATCCGACCACACGGGGGCCAGTATAGAAGATTATTCGCCGGGAGGACGGCATACGGGGTTGAAACGCTTCTTCTCCGCCCTGAGCCGTAGCCGTACACGACCGGTCAGGATCGCCTTTATGGGAGACTCCTTTATAGAAGGCGATATTATGGTGGCCGACTTCCGAAGCGCGATGCAGCAGGAATTTGGAGGGCATGGAGTGGGATTCGTACCCATCATAACGGCCTCCCCGCAATACCGTCCGACTGTCGACCAGCAGGCCGACGGATGGAAGCTATATTCCATAGTGAACAGCAAAAACCCTGCTTACACTATGTCGGGTATGATGTTTGAACCCAGGTACGACCAGGCCGGGCTGTCTTTTACCACCACCAGCCGGTATGCTGCACTCAGGAAAGTCAACACCCTGAAACTCCTGTACGATCGGAATGAAAGAACAACTATCCGGTTTGTATATAATGACATCATGGACACGCTCGTACACACCCTGCCTCCAACCTACTCTATAGCACAGTATGAGATAAACGACACCATATCCGGGGGCAGCTTCACTTTCACCTCCGCGCAGGGATTCCGCGCCATAGGTATTGCTTTGGAAGACCGTACGGGCGTCGTTGTAGACAACTACTCTCTGAGGGGTAATTCCGGACTGGTGTTCGAGCAACTGGACCCTGCTGTCAGCGCATCCTTCCGCGAAATACGTCCCTACGACCTTATTATACTGCAATATGGACTGAATGCTATGGATGAAGATATGCTGGACTACGGATGGTACGGCGCCCGGATGACCAAAGTCGTCAGACGCTTTCAGTCATGCTTCCCCGAAAGCGACGTATTGATGCTAAGCGTCCCGGACAGGGCCAACCAGTACAGCGGAACCTTCAGCACCATGCCCGCCGTGCTTGCCCTGCTGCACACCCAGCGCCAGACGGCCCGTACAGCAGGTGTGCCCTTCTGGAACATGTTCGGAGCTATGGGGGGCGAAAACAGCATGGTACAGTTCGTAGACAAAGGATGGGCCGGAAAAGACTATACACACCTCACCTTTAACGGCGGCCGGGAGATTGCCCGCAGCCTGATGAAAGCGTTGATGAAGGAAAAAGAATATTATGAAGGTTCGCGGGAAGAGGCTGACTAGTATCGCGTTTGTTGCCGGTATAGCCGTTTTGTTCATATGCGCCCGCGATGGCAGGCCGGTCGCTCCGCCGGCCCGTGACATAACCCCGGCGCCCCTTTACGCTGACACTGTACGGTCAGGGCTGCCTTTCGCCATTGACTCCCTGTGCATTGTTTCCGACCCCGCCCATTCGCTCGATCCGTTCTTCGACGCTCTCGACAGGCTGAGCAACGGGACGGATACGGTGATCTCTATCGTACACCTCGGCGATTCACACATACAGGCCGGCCATTACAGCGGCCGTACGATGCGTCTGCTCCAGCAACGCTACGGCAATGCCGGCCGCGGATGGATAGCTCCCTTCAAGATCACCCGCACCAACGAACCTGACGATTACTTTATCACAACGCTTATCAGGGAATGGACTTCCGGCCGGTGTACCCAGAGCACGCCGCGCTGCCCCGTAGGGCCTGGCGGAATAGGGATAAGGACGCCGGCCACGTTTGTCAACTTCGACATATACATCGCCCCCAACAACGGGGCCGGATACGCCTTCGACCAGGTCGTGGTATACCGCGGAGAACGGTCGATGCCCATACGCCCGGCCGGGCGGTCGCGTGATCTGGCCGATGTTTATGACGGTGAAGAGATGCCTCCGGCCCTAAAAATGATTACCGACACGATCCGCATGACATCCCCTGCCGACACGCTCTGCCTGCAAAGCACACGCCGCAGGGAGGGTACCGATCTGTTGCTGCCCGCCGACTCGTTTGATAACCTGTATTATGGTTTCAACCTTACCAACGGGCAACCCGGACTGCTGTATCATTCTATCGGGGTCAACGGCTCCATGTTTGTCAACTACACCAATCCCCGCTACATCCGCATGCTGGAAGCGACTTTTCACCCATCGCTGCTGATCGTCTCGCTCGGAACCAACGAAAGCTTCGGGAGGCGATTCAGAGCTAACGAGTTTGAGAAGCAGGTACGCGACTTCCTCTCCCTCGTAAGAAAATACATGCCCAACACTGCGATACTTTTTACCACGCCGCCGGAGTGTTACAAAAGGGTAGTAGTAAACAGGCAACGCCGGTACGTACGCAACGAGAACACCGAACATGTGTCTGAAACCATCCTCCGGGTAGCCGGCGACGAAGGTCTTGCCTGCTGGGACCTGTTCGCCGCTACGGGCGGAAGGAAGTCGGCTGAAAACTGGTTCCAGGGTAAATGGATGGGCCGCGACCGTATTCACTTCACCCGCGAGGGATACGAGGAACAGGGCGTTCTGCTCTTCAAAGCCATCTCAAATCTTAAACAGGCAAGGACGAATGAACGAGTTGTGGACTGACATCGCCGGTCGCTTTGGCGGCCTTTTCTCAAACCTGTCCTTACAGGAACTGGGCGCCGGGTTCCTTTACCGCCCCGACGCCCCGATGCTGTTCAGCAGCGGACTGTTCCTGTTTCTTTTCATCGGTTTCCTCGCCATCTACATTCCCTTGCGCAAGCGTCTGACGGCCCGCGTGATATACGTCATCATCTTCTCTCTCTTCTTCTATTACAAAAGCAGCGGACTGTGGTTTATACTCCTCCTCGGCACGGCAACGTCAGACTTCATTATAGGCAGACGGCTGCCGCTCATCGTCTCCCGCAGGTTGCGCAAACTCATGGTGGCCCTCAGCCTGTGTATAAATCTGGGTGTGCTGGCATATTTCAAGTACTTCAACTTACTTACAGACATCTTCGTCAGGATAGCCGGCGAAACAGGTCGCTGGCTGGGCATTGCAGAGTGGCAGATGCCCGGCATAGAACCGGCAGACATCTTCCTGCCTGTAGGCATCTCTTTCTTCACCTTCCAGTCGCTCAGCTACGTAATTGAGGTCTACCGGCGCAGGATAGAGCCGGTCTACCGCTGGATTGACTACGTGTTTTACGTCTCCTTCTTCCCCCAACTGGTGGCCGGGCCGATCGTACGCGCCCGTGAGTTCATACCCCAGATATACCGCCAGCCCGCCCTCAGCCGCGCACATCTTGGCGAAGGCCTTTTCCTCATACTCTCAGGGCTTATCAAGAAGGCTGTCATATCAGACTATATCAGTCTGAACTTCGTAGACCGCATCTTTGACGCACCCCTTTTATACACCGGCCTTGAGAACCTGCTGGGCGTATACGGCTACGCCCTTCAGATATACTGCGACTTCTCAGGCTATTCCGACATGGCCATCGGGATAGCTCTTTTGCTGGGTTTCCGTTTCAGCCTTAACTTCGACTCGCCCTACCGGTCGGCCAGCATCACAGAGTTCTGGCGCCGGTGGCATATCTCCCTCTCTTCATGGCTTAAAGACTATCTCTACATCTCACTCGGCGGCAACAGAAAGGGAAAGTTGCGCACCTACATCAACCTCATGCTCACAATGCTTCTTGGCGGACTATGGCACGGCGCCTCGCTGAGGTTCATACTTTGGGGAGCAATACACGGCCTGGCCCTGGTAGTGCATAAGTTTGTGACGAACTTCCGCAGAACGCCCGCGGGAGGCTCCCGTAAGACGGGCAGGCAGCGCCCCTTGTCCCGTGCGGTTGGCGTTTTGTTCACCTTCCACGTAGTATGTTTCGGGTGGATATTCTTCCGCGCCGACACCATGCAGACAGCCGGTGATATTATGCGGCAGATAGCGACCGACTTCCACCCTGAGATATTCCTGCAATTCATCCGGGGATATAAGACCGTCTGCATACTGATGCTTGCCGGATACATTTCACACTTCATGCCCAGGTGCATCGAACGGTTAGCCCGGGACGCCGTCACCCGCTCGCCCCTCGTACTACAAGCCGCCATACTCGCCGCAGTCATCTTCCTGATAGTACAGATGAAGAGCGCCGGCGTGCAACCATTCATCTACTTCCGGTTTTAATACTAACCTCCCGGATAAGGGAAAACCGGCCTGCTCAGTAAGGCAAACTGTTCCCTCTGAGGGGGAACGGTAAGGGAGGTAGCAATGACGACGTGGGTGAGCCGTTGATTTTCCTGCATCGAACCCATGTCACGATGAATCCACAAGCATACCTGTGGGAAGTCCACAAGCATACCTGTGGGAAGTCCACAAGCATACCTGTGGGAAGTCCACAAGCATACCTGTGGGAAGTCCACAAGCATACCTGTGGGTAATCCACAAGCATACCTGTGGGTAATCCACAAGCATACCTGTGGGAAGTCCACAAGCATACCTGTGGGAAGTCCACAAGCATACCTGTGGGTAATCCACAAGCATACCTGTGGGTAGTCCACAAGCATACTTGTGGGGAATCAACAAGGTACCTTGTGAGAATCTAATACAGTAGCGTGTGGAACTATCCACACAGGGCGTGTGAACGCTTAACACAGTAGTGTGTGAACATCTAACACAGTAGTGTGTGAGCGCTTAACACAGGGCGTGTGAACACTTAACACAGTAGCGTGTGAACACCTAACACAGTAGTGTGTGAACGCCTCACACAGGGCGTGTGAACACTTAACACGGGGCGTGTGAAGCGTTTATAAAGTAGTGTATAAGGAATTCAGGAGGAAAGGTATGCATAGCAGACGCAGAGAAGGGGCGCCGGGAATACAGTAACCTCCGGCTTTTACAGTGTACGGCCGCCTGTTGAATGAGTAACCATTTTAACTGAAGATTTGCGCTTTTCAGGGAGAGAGTGCATGCCACACCGGACTTTTCTTACATTGAACCTGTGTTCCGTGCGCCGGCAGGTACGCCTACGAAGGGATATACCACAGGTGGCCTTCTACCGAATCGTATCCCATACGGCGGATAAGGCTGATGTAACCTTCCAACTGTGTATCATGATGCCTGGAAGGTTTGCCGAATTTATAGTCTACAACTACTACGCGATCGCCGGGGTATATCATGACACGGTCGGGACGGCGGCTCTGACCGTTGTCAAAGAGTATCTCCACTTCGTTCATTATGCGCGCCGAGCCGTCGTACCATGACCTGACGCCGGGCGCATCGAGCAATTCGTTCAGCGTGGCGGCCAGTGTGGCGGCCTCCTCCCTGTCTATGATGCCCTGCAGCAGGAACCCGTCCAGAGACCGGCCTATGTCATGCCGGGTGTGTATGGAGCACAGCACTTCGTGCATAAGGGTGCCGTGGCGGCGTTGAGGATTGTCTGAGAAGTACCTCCGGCCGTCGAGGCGCAGACCCATGCGCCGGTCGGGCGAGGTGGAGAAGATGCGCCCGATAGCTATCTCTTCCGTTTTTTCAGCCCCCGGCGTCCCGGGCCTGGGAGGGTGGGAATCTCCAATGACGAGTGTCCCCGATTTGGTGTCGAAGGATGGGAAAGCGGCGTTTACCGAGGCCCAGAGCAGGTCGGCGACAGAAGATATTTTCTCTGCTTCACCGGTTTTGGCATTCACCTTTGTGGGGCGCGGGGCGAAGACGGTCAGCTCTTCTTTCGCCCTTGTGAAGGCCACGTATAACGTATTGATGTTGTCGATAGATGCGTCGAGGCGCTCTTCGCGATACTCTTTTGCAAATATGGTGCGCTCCAGCGCCTGCCCGTAGCGCAGGGGAAGGAGGTAAAGCCTGTTGAACGGCGGGGTTTCAGGATGACACCAGAGGGTGACCTGCTGTGTGGGCTTATGGTCGATCCCCCACTGGCAGAAAGGTATTATGACGGCTTTGAACCCGAGGCCTTTCGACTTATGGATAGTCATTATACGTATGGCATCCTGATCTTCGGGAGTGGCTATGGTTTTGCGTGATCCCTGCTCGTTCCACCATTCGAGGAAGCGGTCAAGACCGGCGTTTTCTTCCTGCGAGAACTCCAGCGCCATGTCCATAAAGGCCTGTACAAAGACCTGTTCGCTGTCGGGGAAGCAATCGGGGAAGAGGCGCAATATACCTTCGACCATCTCATAAACTGCGCCGCGTGATAGGGCGTCAAGAGCAGGCTCAACGTCCTGTGGGAGATCGGGCGACCATGCCCCGCCGCCTGAAGCCATGCAGAAGGAGAGGGCCGCCAGTTGCCTGTTGGTCGTACTGCCGGGATCTTTCAGGCGGTTCATCAGCGCTACGATGAAGCGCACGGAGGTCGAACGGCTCACGAACAGGGCGTCGTCTGATATGATGTCATAGCGGTATGCACCCTGCCGGGCGGCGCAGGCCAGCAGCGTATCGGCCACAAGCGCAGCTTCGTGGTTGGTACGCACCAGGATGGCGATGTCTTTAAGAGGGTATCCGGCATCCTGCAGGCGTTCCACCTCCCGCGGCAGGCGCGACATGGCCTCTTCTTTCCAGCCGGCTTCCTCGTCCGTCTGGCTGAGGAAGCTGACGCCGACACGCCCCCCGGTATGTTCAAATGACGGCGGCACCAGTTGTGCGCATCCGGCGTATGCTTTGACTATGCCTGGGAGATCAAACGAAGATTGCAGCAGGTCAGGGGCGACGTTGAAGAGTGCATTGTTAAAGTCTACTATCCGGCGGAAACTGCGCCAGTTTTCCGTCAGGCTCTCTTCTTTCACCTGAGCGGGGAGGAAGTCCTCTTTCACCCGGTCGTCAAGCAGCTTCCAGTTTGAATTGCGAAAGCGGTATATGCTCTGCTTCACGTCGCCTACGATAAGGTTATAGTTTCCGTGCGACAGGCTCTCGCTGACCAGCGGCCGGAAATTATGCCACTGCATATCACTGGTATCCTGAAACTCATCAATCATGTAATTGTTGATGCGCGTACCCGTCCTCTCGTAAACGAACGGCGTGTCGCTCCCGTCTATTATCCTGTTCAGCAGTTCGGTTGTATCGGCGAGCAACATTATATTCTTCTCCCTGCGGTAAGCGGCGATCTGGCCCGCCACGTCATTGAGGATGCCAAGGGTGTAATAGTTACGTACGATCTCTTTGGCCGAATAATAATTCGTCATTCCGGCGAACCGCTCCACGATGTTGTTTATACATTCGTTCAGGCCATCGTCGAAGGCGCATAGGATAATCTGTACGACGCCGGGGGGCGTTGTCTTTGTATACCATGCATCGGGGTTATCTTCCATCGCCACGAACGCAGCCGAAGGCTCCTTTATGTCTCCACGGGCCAGCTTGTCAAAATAAAACATTGTCGATCGGCTCCCGCCCCTGAAGTCCGAAGGTTGCAGGGCGTACCGGCTCATAATCTCCATCCCCCTTTTCCCCAGCTCCCTAAGCTCGGCCTCCGTCGTGCTGATGATGGAGTAAAGTTCGTTCTTATAGCTCTCCAGCGTCTGCTTATCTGCTATGTCATGATGTATCTTTTCGCTGAAAGCCTTATACCGTTCTTTAAATATCTCGCGGCTGAGCGACATTATTTCGCGTCTCAGGTTCCACTCGCCGCCGCTCTCCACCTTGTCTTCGGCAAAGCGCAGAAGCCATCCCAGCAGCTCCCGGCTTTCGGGCCTGTCCAACTCTCCAAGCATATTGTCGATGGCGACCGAAAGCGCCATATCCTGGTCTGTTTCTATACCGTACCCGCCCTGAAGGCCCGCTTCGCGCGAAAAAGCCCTCATTATTTGCTGGAAGAAACGGTCGATAGTACTTATGTTGAAAGAAGCATAGTCATGCAGTATGGTAATCAGCGTCTTCTTCGCTTTCAGGCGCACCTGCTCCCCTGACAGTCCATACTCACAGCGCAACATATCCATATAGCCGGATGGACGTCCTGTGGCCAGGTTGTATAACTCCTCCACTATACGGCTTTTCATCTCGGCGGTAGCCTTGTTGGTGAACGTCACGGCCAGTACATGCCGGTAGGAGCGATCTCCGGCGAAGATCAGTTTAATATATTCTCCGGTAAGCCTGTAAGTCTTACCCGCTCCTGCGGAAGCCCTGTATATAGTCAGCATATTCTTCGTTCAGATTATACGGCTTTTTGAATATCCGTCTTTCAGGAGAAGATCGAGGGCCTTGTTGCGCACATCGCCCTGCAGGATAATCTCTCCGTCCTTCGCCGAGCCGCCAACTCCGCACTTAACCCTGAGCCACTTGCCGAGCGTTTCCACATCGGCCGCCGTTCCCCTGAACCCGGTGACCAGCGTGGCGGTTTTCCCTCCGCGCGAACGTTTGTCAAGCGATATACGCAACAGTTGTCCGCCTTTGGGGAGCGTCTCTTCTTCTGTTATTTCTCCGGTGTTGTAATTGTAATCAGGATTGGTAGAATACAGAACCCCTGAACGTTCTTTCCATTCATTCTTTTTCATGCCGTAAAATTATAATAAAAACACTCCGGCACAAACAGAGGCTGGTATATCGAAACTCAGGTACGGATTGGTAAAGGTAAGGACAGAAAGAGGGGGCGCTTATACGTATATTAATGGAGGGGTGACTGCTGCATGCAGATTATGAGTTCTTCTATGATCCGGCGGTCGTTACTCAGGCGGGGGATCTTGTGCTGGCCTCCGAGTTTTCCTTTTATCCTGAGCCAGTCGCAGAAAAGTCCTTCGCGCGCTACAGTGATCTTTAAGGGCAGGAGGGTTATGTCTTTGTAACGTTTGGCTTCGTAGTCGGAGTTGAGTTCCTTGAGGTGTTTGTCCAGTATAGAGGCAAATCCGGTGACGGACGGGGGAGGTTTCTCAAATTCGATAAGCCATTGGTGCAGGCCCTTGGCGTTGTTAAGCATGAACAGGGGAGCGGCGGTGTATTCCTTTACTTTGGCGCCTGTTTCGCGACAGGTAAGGCTGATGGCTTTGTCGGCGTTGTCTACTATCAGTTCTTCTCCGAAGGCGTTGATGTAGTGTTTTATGCGTCCTGATATGACAAACTTGTGCGGGAATACGGAGGTAAAGCGTATGGTGTCGCCTATCACGTACCTCCAGAGGCCTCCGCAGGTGGTGATTGCCAGGGCGTAGTTGCGGCTTGGCTCCACGGCTTCCCAGGGAATGGCAGCCGGACCGGCGTCGGGCCGGTGCAGATCGCTGACAGGTATAAATTCGTAGAATATGCCATAGTCGGGCATCAGTAGCATGGCCGTGTCTGATGGGTCGTCCTGTATGCCGAAGAATCCTTCGGAGGCGTTGTATATCTCCATATAGCGCATGCTGTCTGACGGTATCAGGCTCTTATACTGGTCGCGATATGGCTCGAAACTGATTCCGCCGTGAAAGAAGACTTCCAGATTGGGCCATACGTCGGTGAGGTGGCTGCGGCCGGTTTTCTCCAGTACGGCTTTTATGATCACCAGCATCCACGAGGGTACGCCCGACAGGCTGCCGATGTCTCTGTTTGAGACGTTTTCTACTATGAGGCGTATCTTTTCTTCCCATTCGTCCATCAGTACGATATGCTTTCCGGGCACGCGCATGAGGTTGACCAGCGGGTTGATGTGCTGTATAAGTATACCCGACAGGTCGCCGCAGTGCGCCCTCCGGTTCAGTGGCGAAGGGCTGTGGCATCCTCCCAGGATGAGTCCCTTGTGGGAAAAGAAAGCGCTGTCCGGATGGTTGCGCAGGTAAATGGCTACACTGTCGAAACCGCCTTTGTAATGCGACCTGCGTATCTCCGGCGTAAAGGGTATGAACTTGCTCTTGTCGTTCGTCGTGCCGCTGCTTTTGGCATACCACCTGACGTCTCCGGGCCAGAGTACGTCTCTTTTCCCGTTGATCATACGTATGACGCTGGGCTTGATGTCGTCGTAGGTTTGCAGAGGCAGTCGCTGCGAAAAGTCTTCGTAGGTGCGTATGCTTCTGAAGTCGAATTTACGTCCCCATTCCGTATTACCTGCCTTATGTAAAAGAGATTTTAACTGTTTGTGCTGTATGTAGCCCGTATGCCGGGCAAACTGTTCTATTTCCCGCTGACGGGGGAGTAATAGCTGTGATATAGTCTTTGTCAGTATGTCCATACTTTCATTTAATCGCCTGCAAACATAGACATTCTACACTTTATTTCCATACCTTTGCCTATAATCTTTTTTGGTATGAGGATAGGTATTCTTTCTTCCGGAGGCGATTGCCCCGGCATCAATGCAACAATTCGGGGGATAGGTAAAACGGCCATAATGCACTACAATATGGACGTTATAGGTATACACAACGGCTTTTCGGGTATTTTGCAAAAAGACATCCGGGAGCTTGACGAGCGCAGCCTGTCGGGAATACTTAACCTGGGAGGGACCATACTTGGAACTTCACGCGAGAAGGCGTTCCGCAAGCTGATAATACCCGACGACAGCCATTCGTCGGTTATCAAGCAAAGGTGCGCCGAACTGGCTCTGGATTGCATAGTTTGTATAGGCGGGAACGGTACGCAAAAGACATCGGGCCTGCTGTCGGGCATCGGACTGAACGTTATCGGCATACCCAAGACCATCGACAATGACGTATGGGGCACTGATATTACGTTCGGCTTTGACACGGCGGTCAACATTGCCACCGAAGCCATCGACAGGCTTCACTCTACCGCAAACGCCCATAAGCGCGTAATGGTGGTGGAGGTCATGGGCCATCATGCCGGCTGGATTGCTCTGTACGCAGGTATGGCCGGAGGGGCTGACGTCATCCTGCTGCCCGAACTGGGCTTCGATATTAATAAGGTGAACGATGCCGTAATGGATCGGGCGCACAAGGGAAAACCTTATTCCATCGTGGTAGTGGCCGAAGGCTTGCGAACCGCCGGCGGGGAAACACGCCCCACCGGCTATATCGCCGGGAAGATAGAGAAGGAGACCGGGATAGAAACACGCGAAACCGTACTGGGGTACATCCAGCGGGGCGGTAACCCTTCACCCTTCGACCGTAACCTGGCTACCCGGCTGGGCGGGCATGCTTCGGAGCTTATCGCCCGTAAGGAGTTCGGACGTATGGTATGCATGAACGGGAACGAGGTGGGTTCTATCCCGCTGTCAGAGGTGGCCGGAAAGCTGAAGCTGGTTCCTCCCCGTCATGACCTCATCGTCCAGGGCGAACGTATGGGTATCTCTTTCGGGATATGACCGTATGGGAGGGTACGGTATAAATGCGTACTTTAGCGCGTATTAATCAGATAAAACTAAATAAGAGTAATTATGGATGCTATTTTGTACTTGTTGATAGGAGCCTATACGGCCGGTTTAAGTGAAGGTGTTTATTTATACAAGTTTGACGCTGCCAACGGCGACGCCCGGTACGTTCACATGGCGGCCGTGGAAAATCCCTCCTACATAGACACAGGAGACGGAGAACATATATATGCTGTGACTGAAAATGCAGACGCCCCGTCTTATGCCAACACTCTGCTTTTTGACAGGGAACATGAACGGCTGACTCTCGTCAACCGCCAGGAGACATTCGCTTCTTCTCCCTGCTATATTGTGACCGACAAGGATCGCAAATACGCTGTGACGGCCAACTACGGCGGAGGCAGCATCTCGGTATTTCCCATAAACCAGGACACGCTCATGCCATCCTGTCAACTGATCATACTCGAAGGATCGGGGGCCGATACTACACGTCAGCAGGCGCCTCACCTGCACTGCGTAAAGTTTTCCCCGGACGGGAAATACCTGTTTGCCACCGACCTGGGAACCGACAACATCTACCGCTTCGATACCGATTATGCGGCAGGCGGAGAGGGTGGAGCTTTCCTGAAGGAAGAAACCATGAAATCGTTCAGACTTCCTGCCGGATCGGGCCCGCGCCACATGACGTTCCATCCTTCCGATAAATATATGTATGTGATCAATGAACTATCAGGCGCGGTAGAATGTTTCCTTTACAATGACGGCGACCTGACGTCGTTCCAGACCATACAGGCCGACACCGCCGGCGGCCGGGCAAGCGCCGATATAGGTATCACCCCGAACGGTAAGTTCCTGTACGCCTCCAACCGCAATAAAAACGACGGCATAGCCATCTTCTCTATCAATGAAGCGGACGGCACGCTGGTAAAGGCAGGCTATCAGCTTACGGGCAAACATCCCCGTAACTTCGTCATCACACCCAACGGGAAATACCTGCTTGCGGCCAGTATGGACAGCAGCCTGATCGAGGTGTTTGAGATAGACGAAGTTACCGGTATGCTGCGTAACGCAGGAAAAGATATAACGGACGTAGACACGCCTGTTTTCCTGAAGTTCCTCTGAACCTATTTCTTACATTGTTCTTTCAGCCACTGGGATGTTGCCGCCTGTTGTTCAGGATATATCCAGTGCCCCGAATCGGTATACAGCGTCAATTCCTTTGGCGCTGTGATTGTGTTATATGCCGCATACATGGACGTGGGAGGGCAGGTGACGTCATTAAGTCCCCAACTGTATAATCCGGGAGCTTCTACCCGGCGGGCAAAGTTTGCAACGTCGTAGTACGAAAGCGTCTCCACCTCGCCCGATTCGGGCTTGGCATACCTGAAGTAGTGAGGCCATCCGCCGGCGCGGTTTTTCAGGAATCCCCCAAGGTCGCACATGGCAGGGTGAATGGGTGCAAGGAACCTGATACGCTTGTCGAGGGCGGCCGTTGCGATAGACAAGGCTCCACCCTGGCTGCTGCCCGACACTCCAACCGTTTTGCCGTCAAACTCCGGCAGTGAGAAAATATAATCCACCGCACGTACGCATCCCAGGTATACCCGTTTGTAATAAAACTGGTCTTTGTTATTCCTGCTGCTCTCCCAGTAACCGTTAAGCGCGCCGCCATAGAGCGTGAAGTAGACAGACTGGGCCATTGTGACGGATATGCCGTGGACGCCTATCTCAAGAGAAATGACGTCGTCGCCGTAATTCATTCCGTTGTAAGGACGCACGCCGGCTCCGGGCACCTGCAGTATGGCGGGATATTTGCCGGGCTTCTTCGGCACCATCAGTATCCCGTAAACGCGGGAAAAGCCGGTGTTGCGGAAGCTGACTTCATACGCATCCTGGGTGGCTGTAGACTTTTCGGGCAGCAGGACTTTTGTGGCGTCCAGCGGCATCCTCCGGGCTGTTTCGATGGCATTGGCCCAGAAGGTATCAAAGTCCTTCGGTTCGTCCGACACGGGAAGTATCTTCTCGTTATCATACAGCGCAGCCGCCATGCCTTCGTAGTTCCTGCCGCCGACCCTGGCCACTACCCGGCAGCGGAGAAGTCCCGGCTCTTTCAGCGTTCCTTTAAGCGTGATCTTTCCATCCTTCAGCACCTTGTCCTTTTGTTCCACCGTGGGGAAGAACTCCTTACCCAGCTCATAATCTACGGTCACATCTTTCATAAGATTCCCAAACTGATACACCTGGACGGTGAAGGTCGCCTCTTCGCCCGTTTTGTACTTCCAGTCCTGATGGTCGGGAGACACAATAACGTTAACCAGTCTCTGCGCGGGCTGCGCCTGCGCATACTGCACTGCTCCCGCAATTCCCAGGAGGCAGAATAATAGCAGATACTTTTTCATAAATAGTAGTTTAAAATTTCCCGTAAATGTAGTCATTTAACATGAGTTGGACACAAGGCGGCTCCACGTGGGGCGACAGTCCGGTTCCAGAGCCGCCTGCCGATAACAGTAACAGGGAAAAACAGCAGGGTTAACCAAAACATCTCCCCTTCCTTTTATCGTTTATTTAATATATCTTTGGCGCACCAAATAATCAGCAACTAAACACCATGTAACGTACGATATGAGAAACCCGTTTATTGTCTGCGCCCTATGCGCGCTTGTTGTTTTATCATCCTGCCATTGCGGAACGGCGGAGGAAAAAGTCTACAATCAGGGAATCAACATCATTCCCGCTCCCCTTAGCCTTGTAAATAATGAAGGAGTGTTTACGGTGAACAAAAACACAACCTTCTACGCTTCTTCGCCCGAAGGGCGGACGGTTGCCGAGTTCTTTGCAGCCAGACTGAATCTCTCTACCGGTTACCGGCTGGGTGTTTCGGGCAAAGGGGCTGACGCCGGGAATACGATAGCTCTTATTACAGACCCTTCTGCAGACGTCGGCGACGAGGGCTATACGCTTGACGTCGCCCCACATAATGTGGCGGTGAGGGCCAGGACGGCACAGGGGCTGTTCTATGGCATGCAGACGTTCATGCAACTGCTCCCCGCCGAGGTTGAAAGTCCGACTCCAGTGAAAGGCGTCCGGTGGACGGCGCCGGCTGTAGCCGTAAGGGATGAGCCGCGGTTTGCCTACCGGGGGGTGATGCTCGACGCCAGCCGGCATTTCATCCCTGTGGATAATATAAAGAAGCAGTTGGACGTCTTCGCCCTGTTCAAGATCAACCGCATGCACTGGCACCTTACCGATGACCAGGGCTGGCGTATCGAGATCAGGCAATACCCGCGGCTAACAGAGGCAGGCTCCAAAAGTCCGAACAGCGAAGGCTTTTACACCCAGGAGGAGGTGAGGGAGATAGTGGCCTACGCCGCCGAGCGCTTCATCACCGTTATACCCGAAATAGAACTGCCGGGGCACGAACTGGCCGCCATCTCGGCCTACCCCGAACTCTCGTGCAAGGGCGAGCCCGTTTCTATACGCTCAGTCTGGGGAGTTGAAGACGTCGTTCTTTGTGCAGGTAAGGAAAGCGTCTTTGAGTTCCTCGAAAACGTGATAGGGGAGGTGACCGCCCTTTTCCCCTCGGAATACTTCCACATAGGAGGCGACGAATGCCCAAAGACCAGTTGGAAAGAATGCCCGCTCTGCCGTGAGCGCATCCGCAGTGAGGGAATAGCGGCCGACGCCCACCATAGCGCCGAAGAGCGCCTCCAGAGCTACTTTGTACAGCGTATAGAGAAGATACTCGCACGGTACGGCAGGAAGATGACAGGCTGGGACGAGATACTCGAAGGCGGACTTGCTCCCACGGCTACCGTCATGTCGTGGCGGGGCGAACAGGGTGGTATAGCAGCGGCAAACATGGATCACGACGTCATAATGACGCCTGGCTCCGGCGGGATGTACATCGACGCCTATCAGGGGGATGCCAGGATTGAGCCTGTGACTATCGGAGGGTATACACCTCTGGAGAAAACATACGCCTACAATCCCATCCCCGACACGCTGGCGGCTACCGGGAAGGGCGGCTTCATCCGTGGCGTGCAGGCCAACCTGTGGTCTGAATACATGTACACCACGGACCTGATGGAATACCGCGCTTATCCGCGCGTACTGGCCCTGTCCGAAATAGCATGGTCGGCGCTCGACAGGAAAGACTACAAGGACTTTGAACGCCGGGTAGACAACGCCCTGGTGCGGCTTGACGGACATTCGGTGAACTACCACATCCCCCAGCCCGAACAGCCCGGCGGCTCGTGCAACTTCGTAGCCTTTACAGATAAAGCGACGCTGGAGTTTAAGACCACACGCCCCGTCACGATGGTATATACTACCGACGGATCGGAGCCTTCGCCGGGGTCGGCCGTTTACAGTTCGCCGATAGAATACACACGGTCGGGCACGCTGAAGATACGCTCCGTACTGCCTTCGGGCAGGATGAGCGTGACGCGCGTGATAACGGTTGAAAAGCAGGAACCTTCGCCAGCCGCCCGTCCTTCCCCAGAGGGTTTGACCCCCGGCCTGCAACTGAAGGTGGCTTACGGCGAATACAGGGACGTGGCTTCGCTTAAGGCCGCGGGCGAATGGAAAGACGTTGCGCCCCTGGCCGACCTGCGCGGAATAACGAGGGTAGAACCCGCTAACGATGCAATGCGCGACGTGAAGCAGTACGCCGCCGTTGCCTCCGGATACGTAGACATCCCGGAAGACGGAGTGTATTACTTCTCGAGCGATAACGAAGAGGTATGGATTGACGGCCGTTTGCTGATTGATAACGGCGGCGAGGTGAAACGCTTCTCCCGCCACGACAGGTCGGTAGCGCTTGACAGGGGTCTGCACGAACTGAAAGTGGTCTTCCTTGGGCATATCATCGGCGGGTGGCCTTCGAACTGGAACAACGGGAGCGTACAGGTCCGCAGGTCCGACGCCGACAGGTTCGCCCGCCTCACACCCGGAATGCTATTTCACTAAACCTCCTTTATAAACACTATCACGCCCCCTCTTTTCAAACCGTGAGAGGGGGAACAAACCACACTGACTGTATCGTATGAAACATATTCCGCAATATAACCATTACAGGAAAAAAACCGTAGATGAACTCAGGGTCAACGTCGTAGAACTCCATTATATAAAACCGTACCTCTCTACCACATCAATACATTCGCTGACCTATTACGATATCTCTTTCATAACCGAAGGTTCCGGCTTTTTTACCGTAGGCGACCAGACCCACATCGTAAAGCCGTATGACGTTATCTTCACCAAACCGGGTGAAGCGCGTAACTGGGACAAAAAGAACATAAGGGATGGCTTTGCCCTGATCTTTGAAGAAGAGTTCATCATGTCCTTCTTCAACGACCGCGACTTCCTTCAGAACCTCTCCTTTTTTTCTATGGGCAGGTACTCGGTGAAAACAACGCTTGACGTTGATGCGTTCATCCGTCTGCATAATGTGATAATGAAACTGAAAGACGAGATAGCCGAAGCAAAAGACCGGCACACCGTCAGAGCCCTGCTGTATGAAGTCATGACGCAGCTCAACCGGGCTTACCTCTACGAACACAACGTCCTGCCCGTGTTGCCGGAGGAAAACAAGAAGGTAAAGAATAAGTACGTTAATGACTTCCTCAGCCTCGTAAATACGCATTATGCGCAGCAACACTCCATAAGGTATTACGCCGACAGGTTATCGATAACACCCAATTACCTGAATGAGGTGATAAAGAAATCTATCGGCGTGAATGCCAAACTTTACATCCAGAACCGGATACTGCAGGAAGCAAAGCGTATGCTGACCTACACCGATATGCCGGTATCGGCCATAGCGGAAGCCCTGTGCTTTGAGAACTCTTCTTATTTCACAGTCTTCTTCCGCACCCAGACCCGGCATACTCCCCTGCAATACAGAAATCTTTCCAAATGAACAGAACCCTCCTGTAGCAAAACACCAGGTAAATAATGGCGGAATTGTTTAATTTTGCAACACAGTGGAAACAAGCGATAACATAGCAAACCTGAACGAACTGTATAAAAACTATAATGATAGATTTGTACGTCTCGCAAAAAGCTACGTCATGTCAAAGGAAATAGCCGAAGATATAGTGATGGAGAGCTTCATGTGCTACTGGGAGAACCGGCTGCAACTGGCTCCCGGATCAAACGCGCCGGCCTATATCACAACGCTGATAAAAAACAAATGCCTTAACCACCTTAACCGCCTTCATACGCAGGATGAGATAAAGAGACAGCTTACCAATCTGGAAGTCTGGGAAGCGAAACTTCAGATAGCCACCCTTGAAGCCTGTAATCCGAAGAAACTATTCTCCGATGAAGTGCACCAGATTGTAAACAGAACGCTGGAATCCCTGCCTCCAAAGACGTGCGAAGTATTCGTCCGCAGCCGCTACCTTGAGCAGAGTCACAAGGAGATTGCCGAATGCCTGGGGCTATCCACAAAAAGCATAGAGTATCATATAACCAAGACCCTGAAAATACTGCGGATAGCGTTGAAAGACTACTTCCTCCCGACCCACTGACCCCTCTGACAATCTCCCGGCGCCCCTTCTCTGCTTACCCTTCCTCCTGAATTCCTTATACACTACTTTATAAACTCTCCACACGCCCTGTGTGGACATCCCACACGCTACTGTGTGGACAACCCACACGCCCTGTGTGGACAACCCACACGCCCTGTATGGACAACCCACACGCCCTGTGTGGACACCCCACACGCCCTGTGTGGACACCCCACACGCCCTGTGTGGACAACCCACACGCTACTGTGTGGACACCCCACACGCCCTGTGTGGACATCCCACACGCCCTGTGTGGACAACCCACACGCCCTGTGTGGACAATCCACACGCCCTGTGTGGACACCCCACACGCCCTGTGTGGACAATCCACACGCCCTGTGTGGACACCACACACGCTACTGTGTGGACAACCCACACACCCTGTGTGGATAGTTCCACACGCTACTGTATTAGATTTTCACAAGGCGCCTTGTTAGCTCTTCACAAGGAACCCTGTTAACTCTTCACAAGGAACCTTGTTGACTCCCCACAGGGATACTTGTGGATTCATCGTGACCTGGGTTCGATGCAGGAGAATCAACGGCTCCCCCACGTCGTCATTGCTACCTCCCTTACCGTTCCCCCCAGACTGTCCGAAAACTAAATTTAAGCTCCGGAGAGTCGCATATTTGCGTTTGTGCCCGGACAGGCGCCCGAATAAAAAGCCCTGCCGGTTAGTTACCGGACAGCCCTCCCACGGGTTGAGGCCGGAGGTAAGCGCGAGCTTCAGTCCATACTCTGTCACGCTGAGGGCTTCGGGTTGAAAAAAGAGTATGGCGCACTGTGGCGTTTGGATAAATATTATAACTTTGCGCGTAATCTAAAGTAAGGTAACAAAATGATAACCGACAGACATCATCATCTCCACCACAGTAACGACCGCGGTAACGTACAGTAGCCGGCGGCAGGCTAAGGGGTGTGATGTGTCGCAAATCATATTTTAAGAAGGCTTGCCGTATAAAACCGGCAGGCCTTTTTCCTTGTTTGCTAATTAACTTAAAAGAATAGGTAATGTTACGAATTGCTGTACAATCTAAAGGACGTCTGTACGATGAGACTATGACGCTGCTCGAAGAGGCCGGCATACGGCTTAACCGCGGGAAGCGCACCCTGCTGCTCTCGGCCAGGGGCTTCCCCGTAGAGGTGCTTTTCCTGCGCGATGACGATATTCCGCAGTCTGTGGCTAACGGGGTGGCCGATATAGGTATTGTGGGTGAAAATGAATATGTGGAGAAGGGCGGAGGCGCCCTGCTGGTTAAAAGGCTGGGATTTAGCCGCTGCCGCCTGTCGCTCGCTATTCCCAAAGACGAGGTTTACGACGGGGTCGGGTGGTTCGAGGGTAAAACCATCGCCACCTCGTATCCTGAAATACTTGCCGGGTACCTTGAGCGGAACCATGTGAAAGCAGAGCCCCACGTCATCAGCGGCTCTGTCGAGATTGCTCCCGGCATAGGGCTGGCGGACGCGATATTTGACATCGTAAGCTCCGGCAGTACGCTGGTGAGCAACCAGCTAAAGGAGGTGGAAACGGTGATGCAAAGCGAGGCCCTTCTGATCTCCAGCCCTTCCCTGAGCGCAGAGAAGCAGGCTATACTGGCGGAATTGCTTTTCCGCTTTGAAGCCATCCTGGCGGCGGAGGGTAAGAAATATGTATTACTGAACGCTCCCAAAGAGCGCCTTGACGAGATAATCGAAATACTGCCCGGCATGAGAAGCCCCACCGTCACCCCGCTGGCAGACGAAAAATGGGTGTCGGTACAATCGGTGATAGCAGAGAACCGTTTCTGGGAAATCATCGGCAGGCTGAAAGCCCTGGGCGCCGAAGGTATCCTGATAATCCCGATAGAAAAGATGATTGTATGATACGAGTTGCAATACACCCGATGAGGCCGGAATGGGAGGAGCTGGTAAAGCGTCCCGCACTGGATGTATCGGCGCTGTCCGACACGGTCAGCCGGGTACTCGAAGAAGTGAAGCGGCATGGAGACGCCGCCGTTATACGGTACGAAAAGCTGTTTGACAACGTATCCCTCAATACCCTTGAGGTCTCCGGGAAGGAAAAGACGGAGGCGGAGTCATTGCTGCCCCATGTTCTCAGACAAGCCATACGTACGGCGGCAGGGCATATCGAGGCGTTTCACTCGGCCCAGCGGTTTGCCGGCGTCGAAGTGGAGACAAGTCCCGGCGTCATCTGCCGGCAAAAGGCCGTGCCGATAGAAAAGGTAGGCCTTTACATCCCCGGAGGCACGGCGCCTTTATTCTCTACCGTATTGATGCTGGCCATTCCGGCGCGTATAGCCGGATGCCGTGAGGTTGTGCTGTTCACCCCGCCCCGCAAAGACGGCAGTGTGCACCCGGCCATACTCTTTGCCGCCGCTACAGCAGGGGTGGAGCGTATCTTCAGGGCCGGAGGCGTACAGGCTATCGCCGCTATGGCGTATGGAACTGAGACTGTGCCTAAGGTTTATAAGATATTCGGCCCCGGTAACCAGTATGTGACGGCCGCCAAGCAGATGGTGAGCCTCAGGGATGTGGCTATCGATATGCCCGCCGGCCCTTCTGAGGTGGAAGTGATTGCCGACGGGAACGCCAGCCCGGCTTTTATAGCCGCCGACCTTCTTTCGCAGGCGGAGCACGGGGCCGACAGCCAGTCGGTTCTCATCACCACCTCCGAAGCCATTGTGCCGCCTGTGCTCCGCGCCGTGGAAGAGCAACTGGAAGCGCTTCCGCGTAAGGAAGTCACAGCGAAGGCCCTGCTGAACAGCCGTATCATAGTGCTTAAAGACCGCAGGGAGGTGATAGACTTCACCAACCTTTACGCACCTGAGCATCTCATTATCCAGACCGGCGACTATGCCTGCATAGCAGAAGAGATAGTGAACGCCGGCAGTGTCTTCCTGGGGGCCTATACGCCGGAAAGCGCCGGCGATTACGCCTCTGGCACTAACCATACCCTGCCCACTAACGGCCATGCCCGCGCATGCAGCGGGGTCAACCTGGACAGCTTTATACGCAAGATAACCTTTCAGGAGATCACTCCCGAAGGGATCAGACAATTAGGTGAAACCATCCGCGTCATGGCAGCCGGAGAGCAGTTGGACGCCCACCGCAACGCCGTGACCGTAAGATTAGAAACGATATGAAGAACCTGCAAGACCTTCTCAGGCCCAATATCCGCAGCCTGAAGCCTTATTCCTCCGCACGCGACGAGTTTCACGGCGAAGCCTCCGTCTTCCTCGACGCCAATGAGAACCCCTACAACGAGCCTTACAACCGCTATCCCGATCCGATGCAGCGGGCGCTCAAAGAACGTATATCCGTACTGAAGGACATCGCCCCTGAGCATATCTTTACAGGTAATGGGAGCGACGAGGCTATCGATCTGGTGATCCGCGCCTTTTGTGAACCGGGTATTGACAATATGGTGACCATCACCCCCTCATACGGTATGTACGAGGTGGCGGCTGACATAAACAACGTGAAGTGCGTCAGGGTTCCCCTGTCGGCTGATTTCCGTCTGGACGCCGGCGCAGTGCTGGATGCCGCCGACAGCCATACCAAACTCATCTGCCTGTGTTCTCCCAACAACCCGACAGGGAACCTGCTCGACAGGGAAGAGATATACCGCATACTGAAATACTTCAACGGCATCGTTGTGGCAGATGAAGCCTACATCGACTTCGCTCCTTCCCTTTCGCTCATAAGAGGGCTGGTCAGCTATCCCAACCTCATTGTCCTCCAGACTCTGTCGAAGGCCTGGGGAGGGGCGGGCATACGGCTTGGCATGGCATTCGCTTCGCCCTGGATCATTGACGTACTGAACAAAATAAAGTATCCGTACAACGTGAGCCTCGTAGCGCAGGAACATGCCCTGGCTCTGCTGAAACGTGAAAACCGGATGGAAGATCAGCTTGCCGTTATTCTCAACGAGCGTGCACGGCTGGGTGAGGCCCTCGGTAAACTGCCTTTCGTCAGGCGGATATATCCCTCTGACGCCAACTTCATACTGGTAAGGGTTAACGATGCGGATTATACGTATAACTATCTGGTCGGCCGCAAGGTGATAGTGCGTAACCGTCACAGGGTGTCTTTGTGCGAGAACTGCCTGCGCATTACCGTAGGCGCCCCTGAAGAAAACAACATGCTGATAAAGGCATTAAACGAGATGACGCTATGAAGAAACGGGCCCTGTTTATAGACCGCGACGGCACGCTGGTTGCAGAGCCGCCGGGAGACTGCCAGTTGGACAGCCTTGAGAAACTGTCGTTCTACCCCAGGGTGTTCCGCAACCTGCATTTCATCAGGACGCGGCTCGACTTTGAGCTTGTCATGGTCACCAACCAGGACGGACTGGGAACGGCTTCCTTCCCTGAAGACACCTTCTGGCCGGCGCACAACAAGCTGATGGAAGCCCTCGAAGGCGAGGGTATCAGGTTTGACGACGTGCTGATAGACCGCTCCTTCCCTGAAGACAATTCGCCCGGCCGTAAGCCTCGTACAGGGATGCTCGGCAGGTATACGGGCGGAGATTACGACCTTTCCGGGAGTTTTGTGATAGGCGACCGCCTTACCGACCTGGAGCTCGCCGCCAACCTTGGCGCCCGGAGCATATGGCTACGCCCGCTCGGGGGGGCCGGGCAGGAGCCTGAAGCCTGCGGCCGGGGACTGTCTCCATCGTTAATAACCGACGACTGGGATAAGATAACAGAGTATCTCTTCGCCGGCGAACGCCGCGCCGTGGTGCACCGCAGGACAAAGGAGACCGACGTCATGGTGGAGGTGAACCTTGGCGGCAGCGGACGTACGGATATTGATACCGGTCTGGGATTCTTCAACCACATGCTCGATCAGATAGGCAGGCATGCCGGCATAGACCTGCGCATTGAGGTAAAAGGCGATCTGGAGGTTGACGAGCATCACACCATAGAAGACACCGCCCTTGCCCTGGGGGAGGCCCTTCTCAGGGCCTTGGGCGACAAGCGCGGAATAGAGCGGTACGGGTATACGCTTCCGATGGACGACTGCCTGTGCAGTGTGGCCCTCGACTTCGGAGGACGACCCTGGCTGGTATGGGATGCTGATTTCAGGCGTGAGAAGGTGGGCGACATGCCTGCTGAGATGTTCCTTCATTTCTTCAAAAGCCTGAGCGACGCCGCCCGCATGAATCTCAACATAAAAGCCCGGGGCGAGAACGAGCACCACAAGATAGAGGGCATTTTCAAAGCCTTCGCCCGCAGCATCCGCATGGCCATACGCCGTGACGTATACGCCTACGAGCTTCCAAGCACCAAAGGCGTCATATAATATACCCGTACCACCGTCGCCGGCGTTTGCTCTCTCCTTCCCGTAGCGCGGCGGAGGGCATGCAGAACGCGCCTGCGGGGCGCCTCCTGATGTTTATTTATTATATTTGCCGCTTAACTGACATAAATCAATTAAATACCATGCATACACTGAAAAAGCCTGAAAGCCCCATGAGTTCGTACCGGTGGGTTATATGCGGAATGCTTTTCTTCGCCACAACGATCAATTACTTAGACCGTCAGGTGTTATCGCTCACATGGAAGGACTTTATAGTCCCGGAGTTTCACTGGACAAATAATGACTACGGGAATATCACGGCTTTATTCTCTGTCTTCTACGCCATAAGTATGCTGTTTGCCGGCCGGCTGGTGGACTGGATGGATACGAAAAAAGGATACCTGCTGGCTATCGGCGTGTGGTCGGCAGGCGCCTGTATGCACGCTTTCTGCGGTATAGCCACTTCGGGTATAACGGCGGGTGAGTGGTTCGTCGGGTTCGAAGAGGCGAGGGCCGTTATCGGTACGATAGGCGACATCGGGATGGTGGTCAACGTCAGCGTGCTGTTATTCATCTTCGCCCGGCTGATACTTGCCGTTGGCGAAGCGGGTAACTTCCCTGCCGCCATCAAGGCTACCGCCGAATATTTCCCCAAGAAAGACCGGGCGTTCTCTACCAGTATCTTTAATGCCGGGGCGACGGTAGGAGCATTGGCGGCTCCCGTGTCCATACCATTTATCGCCAGGTTGTGGGGGTGGGAGGCTTCTTTCCTTATAATCGGGGCGCTGGGCTTTGTATGGATGGGCTTCTGGGTGTTTATTTACAGGAAGCCGGGCGAACATCCCCGTGTGAACGCCGGAGAACTGGCTTATATACGGCAGGATGCCGGCGACCAGAAGGAGGAGGATGGGCCGGGGCGCAGACTTTCTTTTATGGAATGCCTGGGATATAAACAGACCTGGGCTTTTGCGCTTGGCAAATTCATGACCGACGGGGTGTGGTGGTTTTTCCTCTTCTGGACGCCGGCCTACCTGAGTTCTGTATATGATATGAAATCTTCGGACTTGTCCAGCCAGGTGGCTATTTTCACTTTATATGCCATCACCCTGCTTTCCATTATCGGGGGGTGGCTGCCTACTTACTTTGTGGATAAAAAAGGAATGAACCCGTATGCCGGACGAATGAAGGCGATGCTGATATTCGCCTTTTTCCCCCTGCTGGCCCTGCTGGCGCAACCGCTGGGGAGCGTTTCTTACTGGTTCCCGGTTGTCATTATCGGCATTGCCGGGGCAGCCCACCAGGCCTGGTCGGCAAACATTTTTTCTACTGTGGGGGATATGTTCCCGCGAAGCGCTATCGCCACGGTCACAGGTATAGGCGGTATGGCGGGCGGCATGAGTTCGTTCATCATTAATAAAAGCTCCGGCGTTTTGTTTGATTATGCCGGACAGACAGAAATGGTCTTTATGGGCTTCAGGGGAGAGGAAGCGGGTTACTTCATCATCTTCTCCGTTTGCGCCGTGGCCTACCTTATCGGATGGTGTATCATGAAGAGCCTGGTTCCGCGGTACGCTCCTATCGTTGTCAGTTAACGGATGTTCAATTTATAAAATATCGAATATGAAGACTATTGCATTAGTATCTCTATTGTTGATCGGGATGCTTGGCGCCTGCCAGTCGCGTAGCGCCCGCACCCAGACAGAAAACACGGAAGCCGCAGGTACGGCTCCTGAAGTAAACCTGGCCCCCAATACGCTGAGCGAACAGGAAGAGGCCGACGGATGGCGGTTATTGTTCGACGGACAGACTACCGCCGGATGGCGTGGCGCTCATAAGGAGGCTTTTCCTGATTTCGGATGGAAGGTGGAAGACGGGCAGTTGATCGTTATGAGCGCCGACGGCAGGGAATCTACAAACGGCGGGGATATAGTGTATGCCCCGGAGGAGTTCTCCGCCTTTGAGCTGAGCCTGGAGTTTAAGATCACCGAGGGAGCCAACAGTGGTATCAAGTACTTCGTAACCGAAGAGGAACAGCCTTCGGGCTCGGCTTTCGGACTGGAGTTCCAGATACTCGACGACAACGTTCACCCCGATGCCGAACTCTACACCACGGCGCCCGGTTCGCGCCGGCTGGCCGGCCTGTACGACCTGATAAAGCCGGAAAACGTAAGCTTCAATGGCGTGGGAAGCTGGAACCAGGCTGTAATAAAGGTTTTCCCCAACAACCATGTGGAGCATTGGATGAACGGGTTTAAGACCGTTGAATACGACCGTGGCGCGGAAGCGTTCCGCGCACTGGTAAAAGGTAGTAAATACGCCGCTACCGTGTATAATGAGCATGGCTTGTTCGGCGAAGCTCCCAGAGGGCGCATCCTGCTGCAGGACCACGGGAATGAGGTGGCCTTCCGGAGCATAAAGATCCGCCCGCTTCAATAAGCATTAAAAAAACCCGTGACGGTGGTGCGTCACGGGTTTTCTTCTTATTTCTTATGCTTTATCAGCATGATCACCGGGTTTGATTCCTCGTCCAGTCCGGCGGCGACTTCTTTCAGCCGGCCTTTCAGCTCTCCGTTACCGTAAGCCTCTACAAGATCAGGAGCTTCTAAAGGCTGACAGGTTGCGATTTCGTTATTTACAGGTCTTGAATTCATATATACCTGTTTCTTGTCTGAATAATCGCCGTTGTACACTATGGATTCAAATATGGCCTTCGCCTGCCTGTCATACAATAAACCGGTGGCCGGAAACTCATTCTCTTTTTTTACTGTTTCCATGAAATAATAACGGTCGGTAATAATACTCATAAAAAGAAATACTTCCGGGTCCATGGAGTGCACAGATGGAGTCCTGGCCAAAATGGGAACAATACTGCGGTCGGACAAGTACCGGTATACTGTATCAGACGAAGGCTCTATAAATATCCAACCGCCCGGGCAGGGAATTACCGGATAATTGGAAGTAGGATTTGAAACAGAAACCGATTTATCTTCAATTATTACTATCGATGTCTGTATCCTCTCTTTAAATGTGAGCGGAATGCTTTCGGCAATGCTTCCGTCATGTTTGGACCGGATCGTGAATGGCTGCGAGTTTTCCGTACCGTCGCCGCTATTACCGGAAACAATGCTATAACAAATCAGGTTATCACGGTCGAAATTGTATGTACTATTGAATCTGAAAGAACCTTCATTATTATCAAATTTCCGTTTGAATTTCCCAAACAGGTCATACACCAACGTTCCATAAAAGGTGCCGACAAACATCTCGGCGTTATCTTCGTCAAGAGTAAGATTTGTAATAAACGTGTATTCTTCACTGCCCTGCCCGAAGCGGTTTATCTTCCTAAGGCCTTTGCCGTTCCTGTCAAAGATGAAGATATTGCCGTCGTTGACACTGTTTGTCACCAATATAATGTCTTTTCCAATGGCTCGCACATAACCCTGGGTGATAAACTCGTCGGATGTTTCCAGCGGGATGTATTCCACGTCCATAAAGTCCTGAAGGACCAGTTCCTTTGCAGGGTAACCTGCCGTGACATCGACTGTGATAAAGTCGTCAGCCGGCTGTCTGCTCTCTCCGCATCCCGACGCTACGAACAGGATAACTGCCGGAATTGTAATTAGCCTTTTCATTTGGACAGTATTCTTATTTCCTATGTTTTATCAGCATGATAACCGGGTTTGACTCTTCATCCAGTCCGGCGGCTATTTCCGCCAGTTGGCCTTTCAACTGCCCGTTACCGTAAGCCTCGACAAGGTCAGGAGCTTCCAGAGACTGCAATATCGCGATTTCGCTGTTTACAGGCTCCGAATTCATATGTACCTGTTTCTTATCTGAATAATCCCCGTTGTACACCGTGGATTCGAATATGGCCTTTTCCTGCCTGTCGTACACCAGATTAATCTGCGGGGATCCTTTCATCCTTTCAATGTCAAATTCTTTCTTCAGTATTTGCATGAAATAATAACGATCGGCGAGAACGCCCGGAAAAAGAAATACTTCAGGATCCATTGAGTGTACGGAAGGAGTTCTTACAATAAAAGGGATTATATGACCGTCAGGCAAATAGCGGTACACAGTATCCGACGATGTATGCGTAAGCACCCAGTTACCCTCATGCAGGACTGTCAGGTAAAACTCAAATGTTATATGCAACTCATTCCCTTCTACATTCACTATCATAATCGGTGTTTTAACCTCTTTAAAAGGTATCTTAATTTCACGGGTTACACTTCCGTCCTTTTTGGAAATAATCAAATGACATGCCTGTTCAGTATCTATCGGCGAATAACTCTTGTAGCAAATCAAATTATCACGGTCGTAATTGTATATAAATCTATAATAACCGGTGTCTTCGAATTTAAAACTCCTTTTAAAGCTCCCGTATAAGTCATATACCAGTATTTCCCTTGCAGGAGCGTCTGCGACAAACATTTCGCCGTTATCCTCATCCAGTATAATCTCTGTCGAATACGAATATTCCTCGCCGCCCTGCCCAAAGCGGTTTATCTTTCTAAGAGCTTTACCGTTACGGTCAAAGATGAAGATATTGCCGTCGTTGATGCGGTTTGTAACCACTATGATGTCTTTGCCGA
>JAISBL010000027.1 GCA_031266215.1 Tannerellaceae bacterium
TAACCGTAGAAACAAGGGGGCATGCCCCCTTGCTGTTGGCGGGTGAGACGAAGCCCCCCTTTCAGGGGGTTGGGGGGTGGGTTGGGAGGCCGTGTTCTCTTTCAAAATGAATAAGACAGCCCTATTGACGGGGTGAAGGCGCGAATTTTGTAGTGGCCTTCGAATACCCGGGGTTGTTGGGTTACGGGGTTTACGTCGGTATAGGAGCCGTCGCGTCCGAAACCGGTGACGTAGGACAGGGCCACGTCGACGGACAGGTTGCCCGTCGGACGGAAACTGAATCCGGCGCTTGTGCCTAACTTATTCATACTGGGCGTTTCCGGGTTCAGGAAATTATCCTTAACGGGCGATTCGTCGAAGTAGAACCCTAAGCGGAGGTCCAGACGCTCTGTGGTGGCAAACTGTCCGCCGATACGATAGATGCGGCTGTTCTTATACTCCTTCTTTGCACTGAGGCTGTAGCCTTTCACGCTTTCCTGCCAAAATTGAACGTTCAACTCTTTATAAGCGCCCCAGCCTACGAACTGGACTTCGCCGGAGAGTGTAAGCCTGTCTGAAGGCTTGTAGCTGATGCCTGCGTTCAGGTTGGAAGGCAGAGGCAGTTCGGCCTCGAAGGTACCCTGGTCTAACGGAGGGATCATGGCGCTCAATATCGGTTTCAGCTCCAATTCGTTGGCGTAGGTGAGTTGGGCTGTTCCTTCGGGCACTCTCATCTGTACTTTCGAGCGGTAGGAGACGCCTGCGGTGATGCGGTCTGTTATATCATACATGGCCCCTATGTTGAATCCGAGTCTCACGCCGGCGTCGCCCGACAGGGTAGCGCTTACGGGCGTGATGTCTTTGTATTTATCGGCAAAAGGCTGCAAGGGCGGCTTTGCGTCTGCTGCCATCGCTAAATCGCCGGATGTAATAAGGGCGCGGCTTAATGAGAAATTGCCGAACATCATCATCAAACCTCCTCCCAGACAGAGGCGGTCGCCAATCTTAAAAGCCAATGTGGGCTGGATGGAGAACGACTTGAGTGAAATATCCTGGATAAGATGGGCGCCTGTCCAGTTTTTGCCCCAATTCATGGCGCTGCCGTAGGGATTGGTGACGCTTATCCCGGCGGACATAAAGTCGTATACCCTGAATCCGGCATAGAAATAAAGAGGCGTGCTCGGGTCGTTATCCGGTTTGTTTTTGTAAGTTCCCTTTGTGTATTCTCCGCTGGAAAATACACCGGATACGCCGGCGGACAGATCAATCGTTTTATCTAAGAAACCAAGCCCGGCGGGGTTGAAGTGCATACTTTCGGCACCCAGTTTCATAGCTGCGCCTACGTGGCCCATACCGGCCTGTCTGGCGCTTTGTGAATTTACCTGATAACCTTCGGCTGCGGTGTACGACAGCGGGAGCATGGCGATGCATGCCAGAGTAATAATCTTTTTCATACGTTCATTATTAATTAATATCATGCCCGGTGACTTCTTTGTCATACCAAAGCGGCAGCAAATATACTTAATTATTATTAAATGCTGCACATTATCGTATATTTTGCGCAAAAAGAGGGGAAAAATCCGCAACGTCACATGCTATCCGTTTTATTCTATGATGCGGACCAGTTCGGCGTCTTTCAGGAGATACATCAGGTGTTCGGGATCGTCGCGGTTCAGTGCCAGCGTGCCTTTTAGTTCGATATATCTGTCTGTCCTGATCCGTTTGAGTTCTTTATAGTCTTTTTTTACAACTATTTCCATGACCGATTCAATGCCGCCTGTCCCGCAAAAGAAACACATGGTGGACGGCGACTTCGAGAGGGCGAATACGGTCCCTTCCATATCGATGGGAACATAAAAGCCTTTAATTGATATTTCCTTATTGTTGAGGGCTTCGAGGCTTGCGCCGAACCGGGCGACATCATAAAATCCGCCCAGCGATTTTACATATTCACGTTTCCATGTTACATCACCCAGCGCCGGCCAGGTAATGGGTTTCTGTGCTTTTGCCAGGCAGCAGCAGGAAAGGATGACGACTGTAAATAGTATCTTTTTCATTGACTTAATGTTTTTGAGATATTCGTATTCATTGCTTTAAAAGCCGGTATCATCGCCGCAAGGATACCGATAAGCAGGGAAGCGCCAAACAGGTACAGATCCGTAGAAGTAACCCCTCCCTGCAGGGTATAATTAAATGTATGATCGGTGTAGGAAGACAAGGAGAGCATCGCCAGGCGGCTGATCACAAACCCGACAATATAGCCGGGGATGGCAAAACTTACCCCTTCCAGGATCAAAGCGGAAAACAACCGGAGACGGCTCCCGCCCATAACACGTATCAGGGCCAATTCATATTTCCTTTCTTTCAGCGAGTTCAGCAGCGATATAAAAATACTCAGGGCCGAAATAAATATAATAAATCCGCTCAGGAAGGTGAGCGTCTGTATTCCGATCCCCAATAAGGAGTACAGGCGGTTTATTTCCTGCGCGGGCGATGCCGCCTGCATATTGGTTGACGAATTAACGAGGCGCGGCAGGGTTACAGCCCCCATCGGGTTTTGATATTGGATCAATAAGGTGGTTATTTCCTTCGGCATTTCCGCATGTTCGTGTTCATGATCGTCCTCATCGCCATGCTCATCGTCCTCATCGTGATGTTCATCGTGTTCATCGTGATGTATTTCCCATACGCTTTCCATATTGGTTAAGATCAGTTGGTCGAGCGTCGTGCCTGTCTCTTTAAAGATACCGGCAACCGTATAAAGCATGTCTTCATGCACATGATCCGACTCTGCCGACAAACCATGTATTCCGGAGAAACGATCCCCAATCGTAAGCCTTGTTCTGGCAGCGACTTTCGAACCGATCGTTACTTCAAAATCCTTTTGCCATAACCGTCCGGCCTCCGTCTGCCCTTTGTAAAGAGCGGGATAGGCTGTATTGGTCCCGACAATCCGGAATCCTTTGTAATTATCGCCAAGGGCAAGCGGTATCGCCTGTTTGATCAGCGGATGCTTACTTAGCTCCGTTGCTTCGGCATAATCAATATTTCCGACAGGATAGTCTATATGATAGAGGCCCGACAGGATTAACTGCAAAGGACTTCCCTTTGCGCCGACAACGAGGTCTATGCCTCCGGCGTTTTTATCCAGTTGGTTTTCAAAAGAATCTTTGAGAAGGGAAACCAGTGAGATAATGGTTATGCCGGTTGCAAAAAGGATAATATGCAACGCCGAGGACAGCGGCCGGCTCTTTATTTGTTTATAAGTAAACAGTATGCTGTTCATATCTTTTATGATTCTAAATGAATGACCTGTGAAAAGCCGGCGGTAAGCCTCTTATCGTGCGTTACGATGACCAGGCCGGCCCGGAGTTTTTCAGAATGTTCGCGAAGGAGCGAGACGGCTTCCCGGCAGTTCCGGTCATCCAGGCTTGAGGTAGGTTCGTCGGCAAGTATAAGAGACGGCTTATTGATAACGGCCCGGGCGATAGACAGGCGTTGCAACTCGCCCTGGCTCATTTCATTCGTCAGGCTGTTGCGGCAATGCGTAATATCTAACGCATCAAACAGGCTGTCGAGGTACGCCTTATCAACCGGCAACTTGTTGAGGTATGCCGGCATCAGCAGATTCTCTTCGGCTGTCAGTGACTTTATAAAGTAAGGGCTTTGAAAAATAATCCCGATCTCACGGCCTCTGTGTTTGTCCCGGTCTTTGTTCTTCAACGCAGTAATATCCCGGCCCCTTACATAAACAGCCCCTTT
>JAISBL010000073.1 GCA_031266215.1 Tannerellaceae bacterium
CAGGTGGGGGGCTGTCCATACCCCGAGCTGCGCCCTGAAGGGCTTGCAAGGGGCTACGCAAATTGGACGCCTACGGCGTCAGCACACACCAAAAGCCCTTACCGGGGGAAATGATGTCCTCTGAGCGAGGGAACCGGCGTCCCCTGAGCGTTACCGACATTCAAGGCCTACGGCCTTACTGATATGGCTGATATGGCGGCGTCGCCTGGGTGTTATATGAGTGATGGCGTAGTAGCGACAGGCTGTCCTAATATGCCCCGGGCTGCGCCCTGAAGAGCTTGCGCGGGAGTTACCCGCCTCAGACGTTTTCCGGCGTCAGCCCACATTGAAGGACAGTGCACAGGCGCGTTCTACATTGCCGCAATTGCCTCCTGCCGTGCAGTCTTAAAGCCTTTAAGACTTAGAGCCTTAATGTGAGTTATTCGGGCTGCACCTCCGGCTTGCACGAAGGTGCAGCCACATTCAGAGCCTACGGCCTTACCGGTATGGCGGCGCCACATATAATGACCAGATGAAACGGTCTGTGTCAACGGACTTTCTTACGTCCAAATCAGGAAACACTCTTAATATTTTCCTGCTTTAAACCCAAATCGGTCATTAAAAACCGATTGCAAATTAATAAGTCGTTATTATTAAAGTAGTTTCATCCTAAATTCTCTAATGCCCGATTTTGGATAAATGTTGCCGGAGTCTTACGCTATGGCCAATTCCAGTTGAAGGAAAGAAGGGCGTTTATCGGTAAGGCCGGCAGCCGATAGTTTGTATATCCCCTTGCCGGCGCAGGGTGAAAAAAATCATTGCGATATCTTTTCCAAACCATCACAATGTTTCCCAAAAGCATCGTAATGGTTTGGAAGTGAAATAACACCTTATCAACTGCCCGGATAAATTTTGTACCTTTGCTGCTATAATAAGGTTATTAAAATATAGGTATTATGACAAGCATTACGAAAATGATTACAGGAGCGGCAGCTTTATGTTTACTTGTGTCATGCAATGAAAACCGGGCAGGATCAGGAGGCAGTAAAACCGCTCTACAGACGTATCCCACGATGAGTATATCGGAGCAGGATGTTACACTCGAATCAGTTTATCCCGTGACGATAAAAGGGAAAGAAGATATTGAGATCCGCCCAAGGATAGATGGTTTTATAGACGATATTTATATTGATGAAGGCGCCGTGGTGACGGCCGGACAAGTGTTGTTTAAAATAAATTCGCCCCAGGCGGAACAGGCTCTGGAGACGGCCCGGGCAGCCGTAGCCGCTGCCGAAGCGCAGCAAAACACGGCTCTTCTGAATTTTAAAAGGATGTTGCCCCTGTCGGAGAAAAATATAATAAGCAATGTACAGATGGAGACCTATCAATATGCCTATAATTCGGCATCTGCCGCAAAGGCGCAGGCCGACGCAGCGCTGAAGAACGCAGAAGCCACAATAGGATGGACAAGCGTAACCAGTCCGGTAAGCGGCCTGATAGGATCTGTTCCCTACCGGCGGGGCAGCCTGGTCAACAGCCAGAATGTACTTACTACCGTTTCCAACGTCAGTCGCATATTCGCCCATTTTTCCCTGAACGAAAAGGCCCTGACCAGGTTCCTGGATAATCTGGAAGGGGAGACCCAGGCCGAAAAAATAAAGAACGCCCCGGAGATAACCCTTACCCTGTCCGACGGGAGCGTTTACAGTGAAAAAGGAAGGATAGAAACCATCACCGGAACGCTTAATATAACTACCGGCTCGGCCGGCTTCAGGGTAGAATTTCCTAACCCGCAGGGCCGGCTGCGGAGCGGGACGAGCGGCAGGATAACCATTCCCCGGACGGTGGAGAAGGCTCTCCTGATACCCCAGAAAGCAACATTCGCCCAACAGGACAAGGTGCTGGCCTATCAGGTACAGGCCGACTCGGTGGTGCAAAGAGTTATATCCGTAATCGCTACTACCGACGGTAAGAGCTACGTCGTGACACACGGGTTGAGTAAAGGAGACCGTATCGTAACCGACGGTATTGCAACCTTGAGAAATGGGCAGAAGATCATTGCCGGAGAGTAAAGTAACTATGAAAAAAAATCCTAATTAAAATACAATGCTGAAAACGTTTATAGAAAGGCCGGTGCTGTCTACCGTCATCTCAATCCTCATCGTAGTGTTGGGAATCATCGGCATAGCAATGCTGCCGGTAGAACAGTACCCCAATATAGCGCCGCCAACGGTGCAGGTTTCCGCCTCATACCCGGGAGCAAACGCCGACGTGGTGATGAACAGCGTGGTCATCCCGCTGGAAGAACAGATCAACGGGGTTGAAGGAATGACCTACATGACTTCGTCGGCCTCCAATGCGGGAATGGCCGGTATCACCATTTATTTCGAACAGGGGATCAATCCCGATATCGCCGCGGTCAACGTCCAGAATCTGGTAGCCCGCGCTACGCCGCTATTGCCGCAGGAAGTGGTACAGATAGGCGTGACGGTGCGTAAGCAGCAGAGCAGTACCATACTGATGGTATCGCTCTTCTCCGACAATCCCGAATACGACCGTACTTTTATCCAGAACTATGCGAATATTAACGTACTGCCGCAGATCAAGCGCGTAAAGGGAGTGGGCGACGCCAATATTTTCGGAGCGCGCGACTATTCGATGCGCATCTGGCTCAAACCCGACGTCATGGCGGCGTATAAAATCGGCCCGCAGGAAGTTGTCGCCGCCTTGCAGGAGCAGAACATAGAAGCCGCTCCCGGAGAGTTGGGGAGAAGCTCCGACCAGACGTTTCAATACACGCTGAAATACACCGGACGGCTGAAGTCAGCCGAAGAATTCGGTAATGTTATCATACGCTCCCAGGAAGGCCGGCTGCTGCGGGTGAAAGACCTGGCCGACGTAGAACTTGGTTCGCTCAACTACACCGTACTGTCTAACCTCAACGGAAAAGAGTCCGTAGCCATAGGTATCAACCAAACCGCCGGCTCCAACGCCCAGGAAGTGATAGAGAACATCAGGGCGGAGCTTGACCAGGCAGAAGCCATATTCCCTCCGGGGCTGAAGGTCAATTATATCATGGACGCCAACGAGTTTCTCAGCGCATCCATAGAAAAAGTCATCCATACACTTCTGGAAGCCTTCCTTCTGGTCTTTCTCGTTGTGCTTGTCTTCCTTCAGGATTTCCGTTCCACTCTTATCCCTGCAATCGCCGTTCCGGTAGCCATAATAGGAACGTTCTTCTTCCTGAAACTGTTTGGCTTTTCCATCAACCTGCTTACCCTGTTCGCCCTGCTGCTGGCCATAGGCATAGTTGTAGACGACGCCATTGTCGTCGTCGAAGCCGTGCATGCACAGATAGATGCGGGGATAAAAGACGCCAGAGAGGCTACGCTCAGGGCGATGAAGGAAATCGCCCCGGCCATAGTATCCATCACACTGGTGATGGCCGCTGTATTTATACCCGTCAGCTTTATCGGCGGAACGTCCGGGGTCTTTTATACGCAGTTCGGACTGACGCTGGCTATTGCTATCTCCATCTCGGCGATAAATGCGCTGACGCTTAGCCCGGCGCTGTGCGCCCTTTTCCTCAGGCCGCACAGGGAAGAAGGGAAAAAGAAAACCCTTGGGCAGCGCTTCTACGCCATGTTCAACAGATTTTTCACGGCGGGAACAGAGAAATACAAATCGTCGCTTCACTTCCTTGGAAAGAGGGGGCATCGCTGGATAACCGTAGCGATAATAGCTACAGCCAGCGTGGTGCTGTTCACCCTGATGCGCATCATCCCTTCGGGATTTGTTCCGCAGGAAGACAGCGGCGGAGTTATGGGCCTGATCACGATGCCTCCCGGTTCGTCGCTGGAGCGAACCGACTCGCTGGTACGCCAGGTGGTTGAAATAGCCGAGGGGATTGAAAGCGTAGATTTTGTACAGAATATAACCGGCGTAAACTTCCAAAGCGGTATCGGGAGCTCGTATGCTACTGTCCTGATTAAAATGGAGCCCTGGAACAAGCGGAAAATAACAACCCCGGAAGTCGTTGCCCTTATGCAGCAGAAGACGCAGAACATGCACGCCACCTTCATATTTACAGGCACTCCCACCCTGCAGGGCTTCGGCCTGAGCAGCGGGGTGGAAATGCAGATGCAGGACCGTAGCGGCGGTGATGTGAACCGTTTCTTCGACGCCACCAACAAGTTCCTCGACGCCATGCGCAGCCGTCCGGAAGTGATGATGGCCCGCACCACTTTCGACCCCAACTTTCCACAGAAGCAACTGGAGGCTAATATCCCCAGGATAAAAGACGCCGGACTGACGCTGGGGCAGGTAATGTCTACCCTGCAGGCCTATATAGGCAGCATGTATATATCCAACTTCAACATCTATGGCAAGCAGTTCAGGGTAATGCTGCAGGCGTCTTCCAAATATCGCTCCAGGCTGGATGATCTGGAAGGTTATTATATACGGACCGCCTCCGGCGAAATGGCGCCGGTCACAGAATTTATTAACGTGACCGACATAACCGGTCCGCAGACGCTCAACCGGTTTAACATGTACTCTTCCATGAATGTCATGATAATCCCGAACATGCTCGACGGGTACGCCACCGGAGATGCGCTTAAAGCAGTGAGGGAAGAAGCGGCCAAAACACTCCCGGCAGGCTATGGATACGACTTCTCAGGAATGACGCGCGAAGAGGTGAAGAGCGGCAGCCAGACTTACCTCATCTTCGTCCTCTGCATCATCTTTGTCTATCTGTTGCTTTGCGCCCTGTATGAAAGTTATATCCTCCCTCTGGCAGTTATACTCTCATTGCCGGTAGGCTTGTCCGGGGTCTTTATCTTCATATTCTTCGGTCTGATGGCCGGCACCGGGATTGTGAATAATATATATGTGCAGATATCGCTTATCATGCTCATAGGGTTACTGGCTAAAAATGCCATCCTGATAGTGGAATACGCTATCCAGCGGCGGCAACAGGGGATGAGTGTCATTGAAGCGGCCGTCAACGGAGCTGTGGCCCGTCTGCGTCCCATTCTTATGACTTCGTTCGCCCTGATCTTCGGACTGCTGCCCTTAGCGATGGCAACAGGCGCAGGTGCCATAGGCAACCGCTCCATCGGTATCAGCGCCATCGGGGGAATGCTTATCGGGACGATGCTCGGCATATTGGTGATACCATCTCTCTACATTATATTCCAGACGCTTCAGGACAGGTTCAGCCGCTCAGGTCTTATTAACGCCAACGATGAAGTAATAAAAAAGAAAGGATAACAGTCATGAATATAAAACACATAAAATACATCCTTGTTCCAGCCGTAGTACTGGCCGTCGGACTATCTTCCTGCCAGGTGCTGAACAGTTATAAACCGCCGGAAGCAGACCTTACAGACCTGTACAGGGCTGAGGATCCCACCGACACGACAACCATCGCCCGGATGCCCTGGAACGTATATTTCGCCGACACATGCCTGCATGCACTGATAGCTGAAGGCTTGGAACAGAACTTCGACCTGCGTATAGCATACACGCGTATCATGCAGGCGGAGGCGGCCCTGAAGACAGCAAACCTGGCTTATTTCCCTACCGCCTCCCTCACAGGGCAGGTTACGCACAGTGAGCCGGAAGCGCGCCGTAACACTCAGTTTGACCTGGGCGTTGTCGTCCAGTGGGAAGCAGATGTCAGGGGAAAGCTCAATCGGCAGGCGCGGGCCAGGTATGCCCAGTTCCTGAACTCTCATGTCTACCGGCATCTGATACAGACGTCTTTAATCGCCAACATAGCTACCTCGTACTATACGCTGATGGCGCTTGACGAACAGCTCAGGATTACAAACGAAACCATCGGCCTGCTTGAGGAAAGCTCCGACGCCATGCAAGCCATGATGGAAGCCGGTTTGCTCAACGCCGCCGCCGTGGAACAGAGCAAAGCATTATTATATAACACGCAGATAAGCGTCCCCGGACTGGAGAGCCGCATCCGTCAGTTGGAAAACTCCCTGAGCGTCATGACAGGGCGCAGGCCCGGGCCGGTAGAACGGCAGAACATACGCATACAGAACCTTCCCGAACAGTTAAAGTACGGAGTGCCGGCCCAGCTCCTCTCTTACCGCCCGGACGTAAGGCAGGCCGAACTCAGTTTCCGCTCGGCTTTTGAGATGAAGAACGCCGCCCAGGCAGCCCTCTATCCATCCGTCACACTGAGTTTAAACGTCGGAAGTTCTATGGGGGAAAACTTTTTCAGGCCCGAAAACATCCTGGCGAATATAGTAGGCAGTATAACCCAGCCGCTGTTTGCCGGTAGCCAGTTGCGCGGACAGTTGAAGATAGCGAAGGCGCAACAGGAAGAGGCCCTGTTGAATTTTGAGAAAGCCCTGTTAACAGCCGGGCAGGAAGTGTCTGACATACTCTATGCTTTCGAATCGTCGCGCCGCAAAAACGAACTGCGAACCAGGCAGATCGAGACTCTGGCTACGGCCGTATATTTCACTCAGGAACTCCTAAAAGCCGGGGAGGCCAATTATACCGAAGTGTTGACCGCCGAGCAAAATCTGCTTCAGGCGCAACTCTCCCGGGTTAGTGATAAACTTGAGCAGATACAGGCTGTAGTCAACCTTTACCGCGCTTTAGGCGGTGGGGCCGGGTAATTGCTTTGTCATATTAAAGCCGCCGGTAAGAAAGTCAGGAAGATTATTCATACTTTTGACGTCGTACAATAAACTCATTAAAATCCTATTATTATGAAACGTATTCTCAATTCAGTCATGGGCCTTCTGTGTGGCCTGTGCGCCCTGCAGGCTCAGAATCAGCAGCAGCAGGTGACAAGCATCCTTGAAATTATAGACGTAGCCTCTGGCCAGCGTACCATCGTAAAGGAATTTCCCTTTCGCATGGAAGCTCCTAACTGGACGACCGACGGAAAGTGGCTGGTATACAACAGCGCAGGAAAGATATACAAAATCTCTCCCGACGCTCCGGGCGAGCCGCAACAGATCACTACCGGCATCGCCACCCGGTGCAACAACGATCACGTACTCTCTGCCGACGGCAGGCAGTTAGCCATCAGTAGCGGCACTCAGGAAGATGGGCGCTCACGCGTATGGACTCTGCCCATCGAAGGGGGAGAGCCTAAACTCATCACTACTCTGGCGCCAAGCTATCTGCACGGATGGAGCCCGGACGTGAAAACACTGGCTTACTGCGCCGAGCGCAACGGTAACTTTGACGTATACGTCATACCCGCCGCCGGAGGCGAAGAAAAACGGCTCACCACAGCCGAAGGATTAGACGATGGGCCGGAGTACTCGCCCGATGGAAAATTTATATGGTTCAACTCCGTGCGTAGCGGACTGATGCAGGTCTGGAGGATGAAGGCCGACGGAAGCGAGCAGACGCAAATTACGCTTGATGAAAACAGAAACTCCTGGTTTCCACACGTATCGCCTGACGGAAAGACCATTGTTTACATCTCTTACGCCAGGGGAGACGTAGAGCCCGGAGCACATCCGGCCAATAAGAACGTGGAACTGGCTGTTATCCCGGCAGAGGGGGGACAGCCCAAAGTCATAGCCAGGCTTTTCGGCGGACAGGGAACCATAAACGTCAATTCATGGGCGCCTGACAGTAAACGTTTCGCTTTCGTAAGCTACCGCCTGGGCAACTGATAAGAAAAGAACCCGCCAAAGGCAAGACGGGCATAAGACGACATAAAAAGAAGAGAGCGCTTATCATCGAAGCGCTCTCTTCTTTTTTTCTAAAATAAAACAGGGGTTTTCATTTAACAAGCCCCGATAACTCGGCTCCTGCCTTAAATTTTACTGTTTTACGCGCAGGGATGTGGATGGGTTCCTTTGTCTTCGGGTTAACGCCATTACGCGCAGCCTTTTCTGAAACGGAAAAAGCCCCAAATCCCAAAAGCGCTACTTTTCCTCCTTGTTTCAATTCAGAAGAAACGGTGTCAACAAAAGCCTCCACAACTTTTTTGGTATCCACCTTACTCAAGCCGGCCTTATCAGCAACGGCGGCAATAAATTCAGTCTTGTTCATAATCTCTCAAAAAATTTACACATTAAACAATTTATATATTAAAAACTATTCATTACAGAAAGCGCAAGGCCCCAAATGTAGGTTTAATTTAATATCCGGCAAAGAAAAACACACTTTTTTTACACTTCATCAGGCTTTATGTACGGAATAGTCGAAATTGCTGTACAAACAGATGAAGGCGGAGTCGGGGCAGAGCTATTTTATCTTCACCTGACTTCGTCAATACGCCTCCCAAAATTCATCATAAGACAACTGTTCAATGATTTTACGCCTTTTCATGATGAGAGTTTTGGATTAACAGTTGAAGAGCGACGAAGTCAGGTGACAATAAAAGTTTCCTTCTCTTTGGCTCAGCTTTTTTTCTCACGCGGAAATTTAATGTTCACCCCATCCTTACTATTATCATCACTGGCCTGTCCGGTTTGTCGCTTTACGGATAGTACTTCTTCTAATAATTTTGGCGATGCCAATACTTCGAACGCTTTATCTAACACGGGATCATTTTTCAAACTCTCAATCAACTTCCCTTTCTCAAAGTAATAACGCTTTACTATTTCAGCAGACATTATCTTTTTTATCTGGTCTTTGAAGCGTTCAAAATCCCGCTCTATGTCAGGCGTCAGCTTGGATTCAAGTTCTTTCAGGGTCGTCGAATCGTTTTCTTCAAGGTAGCCTTCAAAGCTTGCTATGTTTTTTAGGTTTTTCAAAATCTTTTCGCTTTGGCGATCGTAACTGAAATTCTTCTCTTTTGCGTACTTTTTGAAGTTATCAAAATCTTCATCAGCCAGGGTAAACTCTTCTATGGGTGCAATAGTCTTGTGCCTCTGCACATAATCGGTAATAAAATCAAATAATACGTAATCATCAAGCAGATAATACAGCATAGTAGGCATGTTATCTTCTTCCACTTCAAATTCCGGGCGTATACCTCCTCCATCGCGCACGGGCCGGCCTTTGGACGTGTAGAATACAGACGTCAGGCTATCGGGGATATTGCCTACGCTGCCATCTGTGTTGCGATGGGTATAATCTATTCGCTGTATACAGCGACCACTGGGGATATAATACTTACTGATGGTGACTTTCAGAGTGCCGTTATAAGGTAATTCACGTGGCGATTGCACTAACCCTTTCCCATAAGATCGTTGACCTATGAGCACAGCCCGATCCATATCCTGCAAAGCACCTGAAACGATTTCGGCGGAAGAGGCAGATCCTCTGTTGATAAGGACAGCCAGCGGCATCAAAGTGTCAACCGGCTCAGCAGAAGTGCGATATATCCTGTCCCATTGCGGTATCTTTCCTTTGGTAGAAACTACTTCTTTCCCTTTCGGAACAAAGAGATTTACTATTTGCACAGCACTTTCCAATATGCCTCCACCGTTGTCGCGCAAATCCAATATCAGAGATTTGATATTGTGATTTTCGCGCAAGTCTTCAAAAGCAGCCTTTACTTCCTGTGCGCTCTTATCGGTAAACCCTCTCAGATAGATGTAACCTACGTCATTATTGTGCACGCCATAGTAAGTTACCTGATTGACTATTATTTGCTTGCGTGTTAGTTCTATTGTGCGCGGTTTTTTCTCTCCGGGACGCAGTAGTTTGATCTTTAGTTTTGTATTGGGAAGCCCTTTTAGCATATTGCTCACAAATTCGTCGTTTGGATATTTTTCCACATCTACCGTATCGATAGATATGATACGATCTCCGGCCATTAATCCTCCCAAAGCTGCCGGCATACCCTCAAACGGTTCTGCAATTATAACTCCATCTTCCCGTTTGCGGATAGAAGCACCTATTCCTCCGTATTCGCCGGTAGTAATCAGGCGTAGTTCACCCATGTCCTGTTCAGGGATATATTCGGTGTAGGGATCTAATCCACCCAGCATGGCGTTGATGCCTTGGCGAAGCGTTTCTTCCACGTCGATTGAGTCAACATAAAACATCTCCATTTCTTTCAGCAAGGCATTAAATATTTCCAACTGTTTACTTATTTCAGAGCGATTGTCATTCTGTGCCTGACTTACCTTTATATGGGCGACAAAAAGCAGCAGAATAAAAGAGCATATTTTTGCTCTGTTGTTAATCAACTTAAACATAGCGAATTATTTTGTTTGTTTAGGGATGTAAAAGTAATTAATAATCTACCTTTCAAGACAATATAGAGTCTATTTTTAACTTTATTTGCCTCCATTGCTCGCCGGGAATTTGCGGGCCTATAACGTTTATCACATGTCCCGCCAGCATTGAGCCTATACGTGCTGACTGTTCTATCGTAGCTCCCTGCAATTGTCCGTAAAGGAATCCAGCAGCAAAATTATCGCCTGCACCAGTAGTGTCTAAAGGCTTCCCTCCTTCGGCAGCTACTTTCACTGTTCTTTCCTTATCTGAGACGATGGCACCGTTCTTTCCGCAGGTAACGATGGCAATATTTGTCATCCCCGCCATTTTACTTATGGCTTCACCAGGATCCAAACCGGTAAAAGCCCTTGCCTCGCTTTCGTTAGAAAAGAGAATATCTACATATTTAGGGATAATATCGTCGAGCATATTCCTGAAAGCATTTACAATGTTGAAGTTAGATAAGTCTAAAACAATCTTCACTCCCGCATGTTTTGCCTTTTTCATGGCATCGCGCACCAAGGGCTCATTAACCAGTAAATAACCCTCTATGTATATGTAATCATAGTGGGCAACGATGTCAACATTGATATCTTTCGGCGTAATGGCAGGGGCTGGCCCAAGGAAAGTGGCCATTGTCCGCTCTCCGTCGGGTGAAATCAAAACTGTGCAACACCCCGAAATGCCGTCAATCTTCGCAAAATAAGGCGTGACTCCTGCTTCCAATAGCGCCTGTTCGTAATATTCACTTGTTGCGTCGGATCCAATCTTACCGATAAATCCAGCAGGTATTCCCAAGTTTGCTAAGGTACGCATGGCATTACAAGCCGATCCTCCTGGTGTTTGGTTTCTTATTAAATGAGAAAGCGACCGTTGAATGATAACCATTTGATTTTCATCGATCATATCCATAGCCCCTTTTACAAGCCCAATATCTGTAAGGGTGTGTTCATTTTCCAACTTTAGAAGTACATCTACCAATGCATTTCCTAATCCAAGTATGCTCATAGTAATATTTTCCTGCAAATATATTGCATATAAAAAAAACATAGTATACTTTTGCGTCGAAATTCTTCCTTAGCTCAGTCGGTTAGAGCATCTGACTGTTAATCAGAGGGTCCTTGGTTCAAGTCCAAGAGGGAGAGCCTTAATATCTTTTAACCGCTTATAAATAAAAGAATTGCCGGCAGTTCTTTTATGACAGGAGTAGAAATCGGGACATAATTTTGTTATTTTGGAGTTGCTACCTTTATTTGGACAAACAAAAAGGCTTATAAACTGTTTAAGTTTTATAAATAAATATTGTTATAGGGCGTTTTGTCATTGTTTTAAAAGCAGGAAATATGTTTATAAATAATTGAACATCAGTTTGTCATATTGGGGAAAGTCGCATCTTTATGTATATCAATAACTTAAAGAATACGACTACTAGTTATCCACCTGACCTGACCGATGCTCAATATAATGCAATATTAAAGATAATGGACGACAATCGCAAACGAAAATACTCGCTACGGGAGATATGTAATGCAATCTTGTATCTGCATAAAACAGGTTGTCATTGGCGTATGCTTCCCAGCGGCTTCCCCAAATGGCAGACCGTCTATTACTATCTCGACAAATGGACATATAATGGAACCATTGAGCAGGTTAATGATCAACTCAGGGAACGAACCCGCCTTATGGTAGGCAGGGAGTCTCTCCAAGTGTAGCTCCGATTGATAACCAGTCTGTTAAAACAACACGCATAGGCGGTCTCGAACGAGGTTTTGATGGAGGTAAGCATGTCAAAGCTCCGCAAACGTCACATTGCTACCGATACCGGCGGTTTACTTTTGTCTGTTGTCTCACATACAGCAAATAAGCATGAAAGTATGGCTGGATTTGCTGTCATTGAGACATTGAAGCATCGCTTCCCCCGGTTAGTTAAGATTTTTGCATATGGCGGATATCCAGGGCAAACGCATGAAACAAAGGTCAGCAGGTTTCCATTCCCGGCATAGCGATTAAGTGCAGGTCCGACCATCCTCCCATTTTACATTTGGTTTTAATCGAAGGCCCTTTCTTTATATCAGCCCCCAGGTTGTAGTTTTTGAGCATGGTCAAGGCTGTTTTGAATACTACCGGGAAGTTCTGAGG
>JAISBL010000013.1 GCA_031266215.1 Tannerellaceae bacterium
TAACCGCCCGGTCTTATACGGGTGATCGGTTCGGTCGCGTACGACCGAACGCTTAGGTAGCATACGACCGAACACTTAGGTAGCATACGACCGAACACTTAGGTAGCATACGACCGAACGCTTAGGTAGCATACGACCGAACACTTAGGTAGCATACGACCGAACACTTAGGTAGCATACGACCGAACGATTAGGCAGCATACGACCGAACACTTAGGTAGCATACGACCGAACGCTTAGGTAGCATACGACCGAACACTTAGGTAGCATACGACCGAACGATTAGGCAGCATACGACCGAACGATTAGGCAGCATACGACCGAACACTTAGGTCGCGTACGACCGAACACTTAGGTCTCATAAGGCAGAGACGTTCTCTCCCATATGGCAGAATACTTCCGGCGGTTTTACCTTACGTTGAATTATTGATAATTTAAAATGAAAAAGCCATGATAAGAAAACTTGGATGTTTGTGTATAGTGCTCCTCGCCTGCAATGCGGGTTACGGACAAAAGAGCGTGGATGACCTGTTCAGCGAGTTCTCAAAGTCGAAAGACGTCAAAACGGTCAGGTTAAACAGGATGACCATGAAGCTCGCCAGCCTGTTCACTGATACTATGGGCGCAGAAAGCATAGAAATAATAGATCTGGACAAATGCGCCGACGGGGTGAAAGACCGGTTTGCCGGTGCGATAGCCGGCCTGAAAGACAAAACGTTTGATACCATGATCAATACTTCCAAAAACGGCAAACGCGTCAGGGTACTGGTACGCATAAATGACGACATAATCCGCGATATGGTTGTCATTTCATCCGGTGACAACAATTTGGCCCTCATACGTATAAAGGGTAAGATCAGGCAGTCGGATATAGAAAAGGTGATAAACGAGAATCATAAATAAAGATGGATGCAGAGCGCTTCAGGCAGAAGTTCCTCCCCCTTCACGCCCGCCTCTACCGGATAGCCTGCGCGCTTACCGGGAGCAGCCGGGACGCCGAAGACATACTTCAGGAGGCCTACTGCAAACTCTGGCTCCGGCGCCGCGAACTGTCGCACGTACAAAACACGGAAGCCTTCTGCACCACGCTTGTGAAGAACCTCTGCTTCGACTTCCTCCGCTCCTCCGCCCGACGCGAGCCCGACGCCACGTCCCTGGAAGACCTGTCGATCGCCAGCCGCGACATGTCCCCGGAAGCCGAGGCGATAGAACAGGACGAGGTCAGAAGGCTGCAATACCTGATCGGCCGCCTGCCCGCCAGCCAGCAACAGGCGCTCAGGCTGCACAGCATAGAAGGATGCTCGCCGCAGGAGATAGAAGAAATAACAGGCCTCAGCGCCGCAAACATACGCGTGCTCCTTCACCGGGCGCGCAAACTCCTTCGGGAGCAATATTTAAAACTGGAGAGTTATGAACGACGAATATTTTGACCGCTTACTGGATGAGGCATTAAACATCCCCGTCCCCGAAGGGCTTGCCGGGAGGCTGGAAGCGCAGATAGACCGCTACGCCGCCGCCGCGAGACGCCGCCGCATACGCCTGGTCGCGGGTGTGGCCGCCTCCATCATACTGGCCGCCGGCATATTCATAAACACAGATAAACAGCCCTCCGGGCCGGCCGACACCTTCTCCGACCCCGTGGAAGCCGCCGCGGCCGCAGAGCGCATGCTTACCTTCATGTCGGCGCAGTTGAACGAAGGACTGCACCAGGTGTCGGAGGCCGGAGAGAAGTTTGAGGAAGCAAACCATACAATAGACAAATACTTTAATAAATACCAGCCATGAAAAGGAAATACCGTATAATCGCCGCCCTCTGCCTGCTGGCCGCGGGCATATGCCAGGCGCAAAACAAATTGTTCGACAAATATGCCGATATGGACAACGTTACATACGTATATATCTCTAAAGCCATGTTCAACATGATGCCCACTGTTGTGAGCGACATCGGCCTGAGCCTGACGAACATGAAAGGGAAGATAGAATCGCTCCAGCTTGTATCCTCCGAGCAAAAGGATGAGATGGAGAAGATGCGTAAGGAGTTTACCCAGCTTTACGGCCGCTACCATCAGGAACTCATGCGCCTGCACTCAGGCAAAACCCACACGGTCTTCTACGCCATAGTCGACGGCAACAAGGTGGAAGACCTTGTCATGCTGGCCGACACCGACAGCACCTTTGTCGCCATACAGATACTGGGCAAATTCACGATCAAAGACATACAGGACATCTCCGCGCAGATAGACGTGAAGGTAGACGTACAGACAGGGAAGTGAGGCGCGGCATCACCTGGCGGTGATGATTTTCTTTATCTCGTTCAGCTTGTTGAGCGCCTCCAGCGGAGTGAGGTTGTTCACGTCAAGGTTCTCTATCTCTTCCCTGACGCGGCCCAGCACAGGGTCGTCGAGTTGGAAGAAGTTCAACTGGTAACCCTCGCCCCTGGCAGCGATCTCCTTCACCGGCTTTACCAGGCCATCCTGCCGGTTCTCCGACTCAAGCTGTTTCAGTATCTCATTCGAGCGCTTCACTATACTCTTCGGCATGCCCGCCATCCTGGCCACATGTATGCCGAAGCTGTGCTCGCTGCCGCCGGGCGCCAGTTTGCGGAGGAACACCACCCTGTTGCCAACCTCCTTTACCGACACGTTGTAGTTCTTTATCCGGCGGAACGAGCGCTCCATCTCGTTCAGCTCATGGTAGTGGGTGGCGAAAAGGGTCCTGGCCCTTGCGCGGGCATTCTCGTGGATATACTCCACAATAGCCCAGGCGATGGATATGCCGTCGTAAGTGCTCGTGCCCCGCCCAAGCTCGTCAAAGAGCACCAGGCTGCGCTCCGACAGGTTGTTCAGTATATCGGCCGCTTCGCTCATCTCGACCATGAAAGTAGACTCCCCGGCGGAGATATTATCAGAGGCCCCGACGCGTGTAAATATCTTATCCACCAGTCCGATATCCGCACTCCCGGCCGGGACGAAGCAGCCCGTCTGCGCCATCAGCGTTATCAGGGCCGTCTGCCGCAGCAAAGCCGACTTGCCCGACATATTAGGCCCGGTGATGATGATTATCTGCTGCTTCCCATTGTCCAGGAAGACGTCATTGGCAACGTATGACTCGCCCGGCGGCATCTGCTTCTCGATCACCGGATGCCGGCCCGAGCGTATGTCAATCCGGTCGCCGTCGTCCACCACCGGGCGCACATACCGGTTCTCCTCCGCCACGCCGGCAAACGACAGCAGGCAGTCTAAACGCCCTATCAGTCCGGCGTCGGTCTGTACCGGCGCGATATACCCGGCCAGGCACGCCACCAGGTCGTTGAACAACCCGGCCTCCATCTGCAATATCTTCTCCTCGGCCCCCAGTATCTTCTCCTCATAGTCTTTCAGCTCCCCGGTTATGTAACGCTCGGCGTTAACCAGCGTCTGCTTGCGTATCCAGTCGGCAGGCACCTTGTCGCGATGCATGTTACGCACTTCAATATAGTAACCGAACACGTTATTGAACGCCACCTTCAGGCTCGGTATACCCGTCCTCTCCGCCTCGCGCCGCTGTATATTCAGCAGGTAATCCTTCCCCTTGTAAGCAATAGAACGCAGCTCGTCAAGTTCGGCGTTCACCCCGTTCGCTATCACGCCGCCCTTACTGAGCAGCGCCGGAGGCGAAGGATCGATCTCACGCTCTATCCTGTCTCGTATATCCTCGCACGCATCCATTTCGTCGCCCATACGGCGCAGGCCCGGCTCGTCGCTCTGCATGCAGGCCTCCTTTACAGGCTTTACAGCCCTGAGCGCAATACCAAGCTGCACCACCTCACGGGGCGAGATGCGCCCCACGGCCACCCTGGAGATGATACGCTCCATGTCTCCCATACGCCTGACGGATTCCTCCAGAAGCGTCCTCATCTCGCGGTGGCGGAGGAGGTACTCCACCGCATCCTGCCGCCCGGCTATCGCCGCGGTATTCTTCAGGGGGAACAGCAGCCAGCGGCGCAGCATACGCGATCCCATCGGAGAGACGGTCTTGTCTGTCACGTCAAGCAAAGTGGCGCCTCCCGCGTTCATAGGCTCTACAAGCTCAAGGTTTCTGACGGTGAACTTGTCCAGCCTCACATAACTATCCTCCTCTATCCGTGAAAGGGCCGTGATATGAGACACCTGCGTATGCTGCGTCGCATCGAGGTAATGCATGACAGCCCCGGCGGCAGTCACGCCGAGAGGCAGATGTTCTACGCCGAAACCCTTCAGGCTCTTCGTATCAAAATGCTTCAGCAACCGGTCGCGGCCCGACTCGGCGGTAAACGCCCAGTCCTCCATGCAGAAGACAGGGAAACGGGTGCCGAAACACTCTTCAAACCGCCTGCGCTCACTGCGCTCCACCAGCGTCTCCTTAGGCATAAAGCTGTTCAGCAGCTTGTCCACATACCCCGCCGGGCCTTCGGCGGCCATGAACTCACCCGTAGATATATCAAGAAAAGCCACGCCGCAGGCGTCCTTATTTGCAAAGTGTACCGAAGCCAGGAAGTTATTCTCCCTGCGGTTAAGGATATTATCATTAATAGAAAGTCCGGGTGTGACCAGCTCCGTAATCCCCCGCCTTACCAGCTTCTTCGTCAGTTTCGGGTCCTCAAGCTGGTCGCACACGGCCACCCTCTGCCCGGCCCTCACCAGTCTGGGCAGATAGTTGTCGATCGCATGATGAGGGAATCCGGCCATCTCGACAGAGTCCTCCCCGTTGCGCCTGGTCTGCGTTATACCCAGCAGCTCTGCACCCCTGACGGCATCCTGTCCATACATCTCATAAAAATCACCCACCCTGAACAGCAGTATAGCGTCAGGGTGTTTTGCTTTCACGTCGAAATACTGCTTCATCAGCGGAGTATCCAGTACATTCTTTGCCACAGATTTACTTTTATATGTTATAATCGCAAAGGTACGCAAAAAAACACCCCGTACTTCAACCGTGCTGTCTCTGCCCCGGGCAGAGGTTGAGGGTGTGCCAAAAGGTACATCCTCTTTTTTTGCAAAAAAGTCCAGACTTTCCCAAGCCCGGACTTTTCTATATCCCCTAAAATCTGTATCTCAGGGGTATATAATTTAACCTATGTCAAAAGTACAATTTAAATCCTGCAATCATGGTCAAACGGTATTATTTCCATCCCGTTTAGACGAAAGAATACCCCAGGACAGCCCCGTCCGGCTGATTAACCGCATAGTGGAAGGCCTGGACTTAAGGCAGTTAATCGCCACTTATGAGTCCGGGGGAACAACTCCCTATAATCCGCGCATGTTGCTCAAAGTAGTTTTCTATGCCTGTATGAACAACATCTGTTCGTGTCGCAGGATCGCTTCGGCCATGGAACGTGATATTCATTATATGTGGCTTTCGGGCGGTCAGTATCCCTCGTTCAGCACGATCAACCGTTTCCGCAGCAAACACATAAAAGAGTGTGTAAACCATCTGTTTGTACAGGTTGTCGAAGTGTTGGCAGAAATGGGACAGGTTGCTTTTCTTACATCGAACTCAGGTCTAAATAAAAAAATAAAGCGACTGTCCGGTAAAATATGTACTCTTACTCATGTGATGTTTTTGTTGCCCGCAGGTCAAAGTTATCGCTAAAAGGGCTGATACTACATTGCTGAATATCAGCCCTTAATTATAAGGATAATTATGTTTTAGCGGACAGTAAATCCTCCTCTTATAATTTTCTTATTCCAGGAAATTATGGCTTAGAAAACCCAAACAATCTTTCTACGGCAGATTACCAACTGGCAGGAGTTGCAAGTTCACGCATCAGTTTACACAGGTGAGAGTCACATTCTTTTTTAAGCAGACATCAAAACTGCAACATTATGGTAGCGTTTTCTCTTGTGAAAAAACTGTTTACACAATAAAATTGTATCTTATGCGACAACACATGGCTAATAGATGAAATCTTTTCGGAAGCATGGCAACACACATACACACGTAAGTTCGCGCGTTTGGTATTTGCTAGTTGTTGAGTCGATAACTTACGAATGCCAGCCGCCTGCTGTCCGGCGCCCACGAATGTACGTTAATCGTTCCTTGTCCTCCAAACAGCTTCACCAGTGTTTTCGGCTCTCCCCCGGACGCAGGCATAATGCGTAGTTCCACATTTTTGTTGGCCAGATGTTGGCCCGGTTCCAGGTCGCCTTTATAATAGGTAATGAAAATTACCTGTTTGCCATCAGGGGAAACATGCGGAAACCAGGAGTTGCGTGTTTCATCAAAAGTCATTTGCGTTTGTTCGGAGCCATCTACTTTCATGCGCCATATTTGCATCAATCCTGTTCGTACGGAATTGAACCAAATGTATTTCCCGTCGGGGGAATACTCGGGGCCGTCATCCAGTCCCTCTGCCGTCGTTAAGCGCACTTCGGCTCCTCCTTCCGTTGGGATGATGTAGACATCATAATTACCGTTCCGATCCGCACAATAAGCCAGTGTTTTTCCGTCCGGACTTATACCGTGCAGATAACTTGGCCCTATTGGTGTGATAAGCCTGGGCGTCCCGCCGGAAAAAGGAACCGTATAAACACGTGAGCCTCCACCTTCTGCAGGGCTATTGCTGATGGCTATAAATGAACCGTCAAAACTGATGACGTGATCGTTGTTGCAACGGGCAGCAAAGCTGGTATTAATCAGTTCGGGTTCACCTGGCTTATCAGGGGATATTTTGTAGAGTTTGCCCCCGCTGTTATACACGAGCCATTTCCCATCCGGACAATACCATAGCATTATAATTGGCTAATTGTAGTTTGTTTAGGTTATTATGTTTCCTGAAATCAGACAATTGCGTTCATCTAAGAAAAATAGGATTTGACTTACTTAACCATATTTACTGTAAATCCCGCCCCATTGTAACCATATTTTAGACGATTTGTCATAATTGGCTGATAAATAATAAAATATTTTGATAATTTCTTATTTTTCTCAAATAATAATAGCTATATTTGTAA